>NZ_JBVHLF010000024.1:97317-100212 GCF_055559155.1 Kitasatospora sp. NPDC024654 | reverse complement strand
GCGACCAGTAACCCGGTCAACCTGAACCCGACCACGGGCCCGGTCCACACCGACACCGCGCTGCCCACCCCCCTCCCCCCCTCCCCCTCCCCCCCCCCCCCCCCCCCCCCCCCCCCTCCCCCCCCCCCCCCCCCGGCGTGCGGTTGCCCGGCGGGTCAGTTGGTGCAGTGGTACAGCACCTGGGCCGCCGCGGAGCTCGCCCCGGCGCCGTACTCGCTCGCCGGCACCGGGCTGCAGCTGCTCTGCAGCCACTGGGTGAGGCCGGCCGGCCCGGAGCCGCCGCCGAACCCGCCCCGGCCGCTCTCGCCCGCGCCGGGCACCAGGATGTACTGCAGCTGGTGGTCGGCGACCATGCTCTTCAGCTGGTCCAGGGTGGGGCTGGGCACCTGGCCGGTGAAGCCGCCCATCGGCAGCACCTCCTTGCCGGTGGCCATGATGTACGGCGAGGCCGTGCTCCAACTGGTGGTGGCCATCAGGTACTTGTCACCGGCGGCGTGCGTGCTGACGTAGTCGAAGATCGACTGCTGGGCGGAGGTCAGCTTGGCGTCGCCGCTCCCGCCGCCCCAGGCGCCGGCCATCGCGGCCATCGCGGCGCTGCCGCCCTTACCGGCCCCACCGGCAGCCCCGCCGCCGAAGGCCCCGCCGCCGAAGGCCCCGCCGCCGAAGGCCCCGCCGCCGAAGGCCGCGGCACCGGGCCAGGCCTGGCCGCCGCCCGCGCCGCCCGCCTTGGCGTCGGCCAGGAACTGCGCCATCCCGTGGCCGCCGCCACCGCCACCACGGCCGGACGGGCCGACCGTGCCCATGCCCGAGTTGCCGTACTTCGAGTCGAGCACCGACGCGGCCCACGCCCCGGGTGCCACCAGCATCGCGACCAGCGCCGTCAGCAGCCCGACCACGCCGAGCCGGCCGGCGGAGAACCGGCCGCCGCGGGAGACCAGCAGCAGCACCAGCGCCACCACCCCGAGGCCGATCGTGGTCGGCATCAGCCAGGGCAGGAAGGTGGGGTAGTCCTGGGTCAGGTAGGCCGCCCAGGCGACGGTGCCGACGACTGCGACCGGCAGCGCCCAGGCCCGGGCGCCGCCCTCCCGGAAGCCGCGCCAGAGCAGCACGGTGCCGGCGCCGCTCAGCGCGGCCAGCGGAGCGCCGATCACGCCCATGTAGTAGCTGTGGCCGCCGACGCTGCCCGCGCTGAAGACCAGGAAGAACACGGCCAGCCAGGTGCCCCAGAGCAGGAAGCCCGCCCGCAGGTGGTCGGTGCGCGGCTCGCGGCGTCGCCAGAGCAGCCCGCAGATCACCGAGATGGCGGCCAGCGGGTAGAGCCAGCCGGTCTGCGGCGCGAACTGGCTGCTGAACATCTTGGTCCAGCCGCCGTCGTTGCCGCCCATGCCGCCGCCCTTCTGGGCGCCGCCGCCGGCCCCACCGCCGGCCGTCTCGCCCTTGGCGCCGCCGGTACGGTGGCCTGCCATCGCGGCGGAGCCGGAGCCGGAGCCGTGGAAGCCCGCGCCGCCGGAGCCGAAGCCGGCCCGGTGGCCGCCCTGGGCGCCGGTGCCACCCGCGGCGCCGCCGCCGAAGCCGCCCCAGCTGCCCGGGCCCGCCTGGCCGCCGGCCGCCTGTCCGCCCTGACCGCCGGCCGCCTGGGCACCGCCGGCGGCACCACCAGCGCCGCCGGCACCACCAGCGGCACCCTTCGCGCCGCCGAAGGCGTGCCCCATGATGTTGCCGCCGCTGCCCGAGGTCACGCTGCCGGTGGACGACGCGGTCAGCCCGACCGACGAGAAGCGGTTCAGGAAGTTGTAGCCGACCACCATGCTGAACGCCGAGTTGTCGGTGGTCCCGTCGATGTACGGCCGGTCCTTGGCGGGCGTCACGGTCACCAGCAGGATCCAGGAGGCGGAGACCGCCACCGTCACCAGCCCGGCGAGCAGCACGTGGGTGATCCGCTTGCGCAGCGCGATCGGCGTCGACACCAGGTAGATCGCGGCCAGTGCGGGCAGCACCGCCCACGCCTCCAGCATCTTGGCCTGGAACCCGATCCCGACCCAGACCCCGGCCATCAGCAGCGGCCGCAGCCGTGCGGTCTGCGCGGCCCGCTGGGCGGCCTCGGCGGCCAGGATCACCATCAGGGTGAACGCCGGGTCCTCCACCGCGGTCCGGAACAGCCCGGCCAGCACCGGGGTCAGGGTGAACGCCGCCGCCGCGATCAGCGCCGCGTTCGCCCCGGCCCAGCGCTGCACCACGCGGTACAGGGCCAGCACCGAGAGCACGCCCTCGATCGCCTGGGGCAGCGTCAGCGCCCACGGGTGGAAGCCGAAGATCCGGGCGGAGATCGCCTGCGGCCAGAGGAAGCCGGGCAGCTTGTCCAACGTGATGCTGTTCGCCGGGTCGAACGACCCGTACACGAAGGCCTTCCAGCTCTCCGTCATGCTGCGCACGGCGTCGGAGTAGAAGGTGTGGTAGCCGCTCTGGTTGATGTTCCAGAAGTACAGCAGGCCCGCCACCGCCGTGATGGCCAGCAGCATCGGTCTGGCGTAGCCGGGCTGCCCCGCGGGTGACCGCCAGGGCCGTCTGCCCAGCAGGCGAGGTGCGATCGGCGCCGTCGTGGGTGTCGTGAGCACGCTTGTAGCCATGCCGCGACTCTGTGCCGCCTTGATGAGAAGGATCTGGGAAACCGCCGGTACCTGGGCAAACCTGTACCTACCGCACACCGAACCTTTGCCGAACGGATGGGCGACACCTGACGGATCATCTGATAGCGGGCCGTGACGGACGTCACAGGGGCCCCGGAACGGCACAGGGGGGGGGGGGGGGGGGGGGGGGGGGGGGGGGGGGGGGGGGGCGGGGGCGGGGGGGGGGGGGGGTGGGGGGGGGTGGTTACTGAGAGACCACAAACAGGGG
>NZ_JBVHLF010000024.1:95010-97307 GCF_055559155.1 Kitasatospora sp. NPDC024654 | reverse complement strand
GGAAGGAGGGCCGGTGGGGTACGGGCCAACAAACACCGCACGGCGCCCCCAAAAACCCCCCCCCCCCCCCCCCCCCCCCCCCCCCCCCCCCCGCTGCGGATTGGCCCTACTTCAGGCGGGTGCCCGCCGAGCGCAGCATCTGGGTGGCCTCGACCACCCGGGCGGCCATGCTCGCCTCGGCCAGCTTGCCCCAGGTGCGCGGGTCGTAGGTGTTCTTCTTGCCGACCTCGCCGTCCACCTTCAGCACGCCGTCGTAGTTGCGGAACATGTGGTCCGCGACCGGGCGGGTGAAGGCGTACTGGGTGTCGGTGTCCAGGTTCATCTTGACCACGCCGTTCTCCAGCGCGGTGGCGATCTCCTGGGCGGAGGAGCCGGAGCCGCCGTGGAAGACGAAGTCGAACGGGTCCTGCTTGCCGTACTGGGCACCGATCGCGTCCTGCAGGTCACGCAGCAGCTCGGGGCGGAGCACCACGTTGCCCGGCTTGTAGACGCCGTGCACGTTGCCGAACGAGGCGGCCAGCAGGTAGCGGCCCTTCTCGCCCAGGCCGAGCGCCTCGGCGGTGCGGACCGCGTCGTTCACGGTGGTGTAGAGCGAGTCGTTGATCTCGTGCGAGACGCCGTCCTCCTCGCCGCCGGTCGGGGTGATCTCGACCTCAAGGATGATCTTGGCGGCGGCGGCCTGGGTCAGCAGCTCCTGCGCGATGGCCAGGTTGTCGTTCAGGGTCTCGGCCGAGCCGTCCCACATGTGCGACTGGAAGAGCGGGTTCTGGCCCTTGGCCACGCGCTCGGCGGAGATCGCCAGCAGCGGGCGGACGTAGCCGTCCAGCTTGTCCTTCGGGCAGTGGTCGGTGTGCAGGGCGACCGTGACGTCGTACTTGGCGGCCACCACGTGCGCGAACTCGGCGAGCGCGACGGCGCCGGTCACCATGTCCTTGTTGTACTGGCCGCCCAGGAACTCGGCACCGCCGGTCGAGATCTGGATGATGCCGTCGCTCTCCGCCTCGGCGAAGCCGCGCAGGGCCGCGTGCAGCGTCTGCGACGAGGTGACGTTGATGGCCGGGTAGGCGAACTTGCCCGCCTTGGCCCGGTCCAGCATCTCGTTGTAGACCTCGGGAGTTGCGATGGGCATGCGAATCCGCTCCTGTCGGTGTGCGGCGTACGGTCGGCCTGTCTGGCGCGCGTACGTCTCGGTACGTCCTCGGTACGTTCGCGGCGGTGCGGCGGTACCAGGGGCTGCAGCGGCCTCGCGGAGCCGCGGGGCACCGCCCCCGATGAGGGTGTGGGGAGCGGATGTCGTGTGACCGCGTTCCGGACGCCGGGGCCATCTTCCCAGACTCGTGCCCCGGCTTCACCTCCCCGCTCGCCACTCGGGACAGAAGCCGTCGCCGGACAGTACGAAAGGGCGGGAGCGCCCTGACCGGCCGGGACCCTGGTCCGTTCGTTAAGCCGCTCGCAATCCCGTCACGTTATTCTGCGACTCGTGACTACTGCCACGACCGAGCTCGCGGTCAATCTCCTCAATGCCAAGTCGTTGATCGCCTCGGTCGGGACGATCGGCCTGCTGGCGATCATCTTCGCCGAGACCGGCCTGCTCATCGGGTTCTTCCTGCCCGGTGACTCGCTGCTGATCCTGGCCGGGGTGGCCGCCTCCTCGGCCGCCGCCAAGGCCTTCGGGCCGGGCGTGCAGATGCCGATCGCCGTGCTGCTGCTCGGTGCGCCGCTCTGTGCGGTGGCCGGCGCGCAGCTCGGGCACCTGCTCGGTGCCAAGGTGGGCCGGAAGCTCTTCGACAAGCCGGATTCGAAGATCTTCAAGCGCGAGTACGTGGTCAAGGCCGAGGACTACTTCGCCAAGTTCGGTCCCTCGAAGGCCGTGGTGATGGCCCGGTTCATCCCGGTCGTCCGGACCTTCCTCAACCCGGTGGCCGGCATGCTGGAGATGCCCGCCAAGACCTTCTTCGTCTGGAACCTGGTCGGCGGGGTGATCTGGACCGAGGTGATGCTCTGCATCGGCTACTTCTTCGGCGACTCGATGGCCCCGGTGATCGACAAGTACCTGATCCCGGCGATGGCGCTGATCGTGTTGCTGTCGATCTCGCCGATCCTGCTGGAGGTGCTGCGGGACCGCCGGAAGAAGAAGGCGCTCGGCGTCGACGGGCCGGTCACCGAGGAGGCCGTGCAGGCTGCCGGCGGGCGGCACCGCCGCGGCTGAACCCCCTGGCACCGACGGCCGGGGGGGGGGGGGGGGGGGGGAAAAGACAACGGAAATAGCAGTTCCAGGGTGGAGGGCGCGGAGCGGT
>NZ_JBVHLF010000024.1:50943-95000 GCF_055559155.1 Kitasatospora sp. NPDC024654 | reverse complement strand
GTGTATTGTCACGGAGTGGGCGTGTAGGGGGGGCCGGGGATCCCACCTTCAGGCCCCACCCCCCTGCCCCCAGATTTTTGTTTTTTTTTCCCCCCCCCCCCCCCCCCCCGCCCGTCGCCGTTCCGGCGGAGGACCTCAGGCCAGGTCGAGGTCCTCGGCGGTGAAGACGGTGTAGTACGGCAGCCCGGTGGCCTCGATGGCGGGCTTGGCGCCGCGCTCGACGATCACCGCGACGCCGACCACCTCGGCACCGGCCTCGCGCAGTGCCTCGACCGCGGTGAGTACCGAGCCACCGGTGGTGGAGGTGTCCTCGACGGCGAGCACCCGGCGGCCCTTGACGTCCGGGCCCTCGATCCGGCGCTGCAGGCCGTGCGCCTTGCCCGCCTTGCGGACCACGAAGGCGTCCAGCTCGCGACCGCGGGCGGCGGCGGCGTGCAGCATCGCGGCGGCGACCGGGTCGGCGCCCAGGGTCAGCCCGCCGACCGCCTCGTAGTCGAGGTCGGCGGTGGCGTCCAGGAGCACCCGGCCGACCAGCGGCGCGGCCTGCGCGTCCAGCGTGATGCGGCGCAGGTCCACGTAGTAGTCGGCCTCACGGCCGGAGGAGAGGATGACCTTGCCGTGCACCACGGCCTTGGTCTTGATCTGCGCCAGCAGCGCGTCGCGGTCGTTGCTCATGGACAGCCAGTCTAGGCCGCGCCGGTACGCCGGCGGAGCACCCGGGCCAGCACGACCGCACCGCCGACCAGCGCCACGCCGCCGCCGATCACCCACGGCACCGCCGCCCGTCCGCCGACCCGGGCGGCCACCGGTGCGCCGGGCGGCTGCTCGCCGTACCAGCGGCTGGCGGCCCGGGCCCGGGCGCTGCGGGCGGGCAGCGCGGGGGCGTACCGGCCGCGCGGCGGGGCGTGGTCGACCTCCTCGGCCGAGCGGCCGACGATGCTCCGGCGGACCGGACCGGCCAGCACGTCCTCGGGGGAGAGCGGGTCGCCGTACGGAACGTCCAGCCGCTCGCCCGGCTCGGGCTCGGCCCCGGCCGGCTGCTCCGGCTCGGCCTCCAGGCCGAAGTCCTCGGGGGCGGAGAAGGCGATCAGGTCGGAGAGGTCATCGGCGAACAGGTCGTCGGGCAGCGGCTCCTCGTCGGCCGCCCGCTGCTGATCGGCCGCACCGCCCTCGATCTCGGTCCCGGCCTCGGTCCCGGACTCGTCGTCGGTCTCGACCGTCAGGTCGGCGACCACCGTCAGCCCGGCCGGGCGCTCCCCCGGTTCGGCCTCGGCCGTCAGCGCGCCGACGAACCGGTCCAGCAGTCGGCGCCCGGCCAGCGCCAGCGCCTCCTCGTCGAACTCGGCGAGCCGCCCGCCCGGGGTCAGGTCGCCGCTGAACCGCAGGACGGCCCGCTCCGCGCCGTCCTCGGCCACCTTGAGCCGCACGGTCGCCGTCACCTCGCCCTCGCCGCGCGCCTCCTGGCCCTCGACGAAGGCGGTCAGCACGCCCGAACCACCGCCGCGGATCAGCGAGATCACGCCGCGGTAGGTGATGGTGGATCCGCCGATCCGGACCCGCAGCCGGCCGTTGATCTCCTCCGGGCCGGCCGCGGCCGTGCCGCTCGCGCCCCCCTTGCCGCCGCGCCGCCCGCCGGCCGGCCGCCCCTCCGTGTCGTCGGCGTCCACGCTCAGCCCGGGGACGCACCGCGCGAGCAGCGCGGGGTCCTGCAGAGCGCGCTGGACGAGTTCGGCCGACAGCGGGACGACAACCTCATGCTCCATGCCTGTGAGCCTACCGACCCGCCCCACGGGTGGTGGGGCACGGCGCCGCCTTGACGCTCGTCCGGCCGCGCGCCCGAGGGCCGGCCCGGTCAGCGCGGGTGCAGCAGGGTGCTGGGCGGCGGCAGCCGCTCGGGCCGGGTGGCGGCCAGCCGGGCCGCCGCGGCGGCCAGCGAGGCGGGGTCGAGCGAGCGTGGCGGCGGCGCGTCCGCGGCCAGCCCGAGCGACGGCGGGTTGTCCCGGGCGGCCAGCAGCACGGCGGCCGTCGCGCCGCTGCCCGCCGGGTCGCAGGCCGGACCGCCGCCGGCCACCGGGAACGGCACGGTCCACAGGCCCACCGCGCGCAGCCCGGACTCGACCCGCCACAGCCCCGCCCCGGCGGCCCCGGCCGGCACCGCGAGCCGCCCGCCCGGGCCCAGCCGGGCGGCGGCCAGCCCGTAGAACTCGGCCGAGCGGTACTCGCCGTGGCCCGCCCCCTCCGGGGCCGGCAGGTCGGCCAGCACGGCGTCGAACCCGGTCGGGCCGGGCCGGCGCAGCCACTCCAGCGGGTCGGCGGCCACCACCCGCACCCGGGGGTCGGCGAACGCGTGCCCGCTCAGCGCGGCCAGCCCCGGGTCGGTCCGGGCCAGCCGCGGCAGCGCCGGATCGAGGGTGACCAGCAGCACCGAGTCGACCCCGCGGTGCCGCAGCACCTCGCGCAGCGCCAGCCCGTCGCCGCCGCCGAGCAGCAGCACCCGCCGGTCCGCGCCGCCGGCCAGCGCGGGGTGCACCAGCGCCTCGTGGTACCGGTACTCGTCGGTGCCGCAGACGGCCAGCCGGCCGGCCAGGTAGAGCCGCAGCGGATCGCCGCCGGGGGAGGGTCGCTGGGCCGGCACCCGGGCCGGCCCCGTCCCGGGCCCGCCGGTCAGCACGATCTCGCCGTACCGGCTCTGCACCGCCGCGCGCGGCGGCGCGCCGTACAGCGCCTGCCGGGCGGCCCGTTCGATCGCGCCGCTGAAGGCGGTCGCCAGGGCGAGCAGCACCAGCACCGCGCCACAGCCGGCCCAGAGCAGCAGCCGGGTCCGCGGTGCGGCCTCGTCCCGGAAGAGCCAGAGCACCACCGCGGCGCCGGCCAGCGCGTTGACCGCGCCGGTGAGCAGCGCGCCGGTGGCCTGACCGAGCGCGGGCAGCAGCAGGAACGGGAAGGCCAGCCCGCCGATCAGCGCGCCCACGTAGTCGGCGGCGAACAGGTCGGCCGCGGCCTGCCCGGCCTCCTCCCGGCGGATCCGCTGGATCAGCGTCATCAGCAGCGGGATCTCGGCGCCGATCAGCAGCCCGATCGCGCAGGTCAGGCCGACCATGGCGAACTGGCAGCCCCCCAGCCAGGCCCAACTGCCGTAGAGCAGCAGCACCGAGAGCCCGCCGACCACCGCCAGCGAGCACTCCACCAGGGCGAACGAGGTGGCCGGTCGGTGTGCCATCCGCTTGACCCCGAGCGAGCCGACCCCCATCGCGAAGACCATCACGGAGAGCACCACCGAGGTCTGGGTGACCGAGTCGCCGAGCAGGTAGCCGCCGAGCGCGACCAGCTCCAGCTCGTAGACCAGCCCGCAGGCGGCACAGACGAAGGCGGCGAGCAGCACCAGCACCCGGGCGAGCTCCGGGCGGTGGTGCAGCAGGCACGGGCGGTGCCCGCCGGGGCTGCCGCGCTCGCCCGTTCGGGTGCGGCCGTCCGGGTGGCCGCGGAGCCTGCCGGGGGCGCGCAGGCGTAGGCGGGCGCTCAGCCAGGGGCGCGGGGTGGGCCCGGCGGGGGTGCCGGGGCGGCGGGGCGGCTGCTGGTGGGCCCGGCCCTGCCCCCGGCGGCGGGCGGCGGCCCGTGCGGTCCGGCCACCGCCGGAGGCTGGGGAGGGACCGTCGCGGTCGAGGCCGGGCCGCGGTGGTGGACCCGCAGGCTGGTAGATCACGCAGAAACGCTAGGCGACCGGTGCCGCGAATAGTCGCCCTCGAACGAGGGGTAGCGGTGATGTTCGCCTTGACGGATCGTCACGGTGTTCGGGGAGCGACCGCTTGGCACGGTCACCGGAGGGTGGGCCGGGCCAGCGCGCAGCGGGCCGCCGGGTCGGGCGCCGGCTCGGCCGGCCCGCGCACCACCAGTGAGGAGCGGGTGCAGACCAGCCGCCCCTCCTGCGGGTAGGCGTGCCAGGTCCGCCAGAGCACCCGCTGCGCGCTGCCCTGGGCGACCAGCGCGGTGAAGGCGCACGGGTCGCCGGGGAAGACCCCGGCCAGGCCGCGCGGGTGCTCGTCCACCAGGGCCAGGATCTCCTGCGCCCGGGCGGCGAACACGTGCGGTGGCAGCGACTCGATCCGGGCCGCGAACTCGTACTCCCAGCCAGCGACTTGCTCGGCGACCCGGGCCGGCAGCGGGGTCCGCCGGCCGGGCATGCAGGCCACCGTCTCCAGGCACTCGCCGGGGCCGGCCGCGATGACCACCTGGTGCGAGGCGCCCAGTAGGCGCAGCTGCAGGGTGCCCTCCGCTCTGCCGTCGGCCTCCGGGCGCCGCTCGGCCGCCGGGCCGGGGGTGGGGGCGCCTCCCAGCCGCAGGGCCGGGGAACGCTCGTCCCCGGGCAGCAGGGGCAGGTCGCGGACGGCGAGCGCGGGCAGCGGCCCGCCGCCGAGACACCAGGCCAGGTCGCCCGCGCGGGTATCGGTATAGGAGGTCTGCAGTGTGGTGAGCATGCTCGGCTCCGCATTTCAGCTCCGTACGCGCCCGCCGTGCAGCGTCCGACTCGGCCGTAGGCGAGGCTGTTTCGAGGCTGTGCGGTCCAGGCGCGGCCGACCGTGGAAGGAAGGATTCCGGCTGGAGATTCAGCAGCAGAGAAGCACGAATTCTCCGGGTCCGTCAGGGATTTACCCATTCTTGTTGCACATTCACTGTTCTGGGCGTAGCGCCTGGCCAGGTCTGATCGATGTGTTGAACGGGATTGCTCGCCGCGCGCCGTCCAGACCGGCGTACGCGCCCTCCGGGCCTGGCGCGCGCCTCCGAGGGCTGGGGCGTGCGTCGACCTTCCCGCGCCCTGGGCGGGCAACCGAAAGCCCCGGGCCAGTGCCGTCCGGCCCGGGGCGGGTCGTCAACTACCGCCGCGGCGGCGGCGATCGGCGCCGCCCGGTGCCAACCACCGTGCCGTGCCGGATCATTGTCCCGGTGCGGGCCGCTCCGACCTGCCCGGCGCGGCCCGCACCGGCGAGCCGGGCGACCAACCGGACCGGGACCGCGTGGAGTGTCAGCTGGGACGCAGCCGGGAGAGCCGGTCGACCGCTGTTTCGAGCACCTCGTCCCGCTTGCAGAAGGTGAACCGGACGAGGGACCGGCCGGCCTCGGTGTTGTCGTAGAAGACCACGTTGGGAATGGCCACCACCCCGCAGCGTTCGGGCAGCGTGCGGCAGAACTCCAGGCCGTCCTTGAACCCGAACGGGGCGATGTCGGTGGTGATGAAGTAGGTGCCGTCGGGGCGGAAGACCTCGAACCCGGCCTCCGCCAGCCCGTCCGAGAGCAGGTCGCGCTTGCGGGTCAGGTCCGCGCGCAGCCCGGCGAAGTACTCGTCGGGCAGCCGCAGCGCCTTGGCCACGGCGTACTGGAACGGGCCCGCGTTGACGTACGTCAGGTACTGCTTGGCGGTCCGCACGGCGGCGGTCAACGGCGCCGGCGCGGTCACCCAGCCGACCTTCCAGCCGGTGAAGGAGAAGGTCTTGCCGGCCGAGGAGATCGAGACGGTGCGCTCCCGCATGCCGGGCAGCGCGGCGATCGGGTAGTGCGCGACGCCCAGCACCAGGTGCTCGTAGACCTCGTCGGTCACCACCAGCAGGTCGTGCTCGACGGCGAGACGGGCGATCTCGCGCAGCTCGTCGGCGGTGAGCACCATCCCGGTGGGGTTGTGCGGGGTGTTGATGAGCAGCAGCCGGGTGCGCGGGGTGATCAGCGCGCGCAGCCGCTCCAGGTCGGGGCGGAAGGACGGCGGCTGGAGGGTGAGCGGCACCCGGGTGGCGCCGGCCATCGCGATGCAGGCCGCGTAGGAGTCGTAGAACGGCTCGAACGCGATCACCTCGTCGCCGGGTTCGAGCAGCGCGAGCAGCGCGGCGGCGATCGCCTCGGTGGCGCCGGCGGTGACCAGGACCTCGCTGTCGGGGTCGTACTCGAACCCGTAGAAGCGCTGCTGGTGCTCGGCGATGGCGGCGCGCAGCTCGGGGACCCCGGGGCCGGGCGGGTACTGGTTGCCCTGTCCGGTCAGCACCGCCTCGGCGGCGGCCTCGGCGATCTCGCGCGGCCCGTCGGTGTCGGGGAAGCCCTGCCCGAGGTTGATCGACCCGGTGGCCGTCGCCAGGGCGGACATCTCCGCGAAGATCGTCGTCCCCAGCCCCGCCAGCCGGCGGTTCAGCAAAGGCCTGTCGTCCATGCGCACCCGGTCTCCTCCGTCAGGGTCCCGCGGCGCGGGGACCGCAGCGAGCTTAACGCCGCCGCCCGTCGTGGGCCCGGCCCTTCGACCAGTGTCGGCGCAACCTCCCCGTCGGACCGGCTGATTGACCGCCGGTCGAACCGACTCCGGCCCGGCCGAAGGGAGTTCGGGCCGGGCCGGAGAGGCGGACGGGTCAGTCCTCGTCGGTGTCGTCGTCCGAGGCGGCCTCGTCCTCGATCTCCTTCTGCAGGCCGAGGCGCTCGACGATCCACTGCTCGAAGCCCACCGCGGCCTGGGTCCAGTTGGCGGTGGTGGTGACGAAGTAGTCCAGGTTGACGCCGGTGCCGACGATCATCTGCGACTCACCGATCAGCCGCACCACGCCGTCCTCGTGGGTGTGCGTGTAGACCTTGGGCCACAGGGTCTCGCGGTTCCACTCGTCGATCAGGTCGAGCAGCTCCGCCTTCTTCTCCAGCGGGTGCGGGCGGTCGTAGAACGAGCGCACCGCGAAGAGCTCCTTCTGCTCACCGCGGAACATGTAGTAGACCCGGAAGCCCTCCCAGGGGGCCGCCAGGTCACCCTCCTCGTCCACCACGTGCTTGAGCTGCATCTGGTCGAGGAGCTGGGTCACCAGGGCCTGGTCCGGAACCACCACGGGCGGCGGACCGGCCGGTCGGCCGCCCTGCGGGGGCTGCGGAGCGCCGAACGAGGGGATGGACGACGGGTCGATACTCACGGGGGGTCCCTTCACAGTGCACGAGGGTGGCTGCGTTGCGGGGCCGCCCTTCCATGACTACTCCATCCTGCCTCATCCTGCGGCGGGGGCACAGGGCCGGCAGGTCCCCGGCGCCCCCGCCGGCCACTCCGGCTCAGCCGGCCGGCGCCACCGTCAGCCGGTCGCCCGTCTCGTCCCGGTCGACCAGCACGGTGTCCCCGTCCCGGACCCGCCCGGAGAGGATCTCCTTGGCCAGCTGGTCGCCGATCGCCGACTGCACCAGCCGGCGCAGCGGCCGGGCGCCGTACGCCGGGTCGTAGCCGGTGAGCGACAGCCAGTCACGGGCCGCCGGGGTGACGTCCAGGGTGAGCCGCCGGTCGCGCAGTCGCGCGGCCAGCCGGGCCACCTGGAGGTCGACGATCCGGCTCAGCTCGGCGGTGCCCAGCGCGTCGAAGACCACGATGTCGTCCAGCCGGTTGAGGAACTCCGGCTTGAAGGAGGCCCGCACGGTCTCCAGGACCAGCTCCCGCTTCTTCTCCTCCGGGACCGTCGGGTCCACCAGGTACTGGCTGCCCAGGTTGGAGGTGAGGATCAGGATGGCGTTGCGGAAGTCCACCGTGTGGCCCTGGCCGTCGGTGAGCCGCCCGTCGTCCAGCACCTGCAGCAGCACGTCGAAGACCTCGGGGTGGGCCTTCTCCACCTCGTCCAGCAGCACCACGCTGTACGGCCGGCGGCGCACCGCCTCGGTGAGCTGGCCGCCCTCCTCGTAGCCGACGTACCCGGGCGGGGCGCCGACCAGCCGGGAGACCGAGTGCTTCTCGCCGTACTCGCTCATGTCGATCCGGACCATGGCCCGTTCGTCGTCGAAGAGGAAGTCGGCCAGCGCCTTGGCGAGTTCGGTCTTGCCGACACCGGTCGGGCCGAGGAAGAGGAACGAGCCGGTCGGCCGGTCCGGGTCGGCGATGCCGGAGCGGGTCCGTCGCACGGCGTCCGAGACGGCCTGCACGGCGGCCTGCTGGCCGATCAGCCGGCGGCCCAACTCCTCCTCCATGCGCAGCAGTTTGGCGCTCTCGCCCTCCAGCAGCCGGCCGGCCGGGATGCCGGTCCAGGAGGCCACCACGTCGGCCACGTCGTCCGGGCCGACCTCCTCCTTGACCATCGAGGTGCTGGTGTCCTGGTCCTCGGCGCGGGCCTGGGCCTCGGCCAACTCCTCTTCGGCGGCCGGGATCTCGGCGTACATCAGCTTGGAGGCCTGCTCGAACTCGCCGTCCCGCTGGGCCCGTTCGAGGGCGCCGTGCAGGCCGTCCAGGCGCTCCTTGAGCTCGCCGACCCGGTTCAGGCTCTTCTTCTCCTGCTCCCAGCGCGCGGTGAGGCCGGAGAGCTGCTCCTGCTTGTCCGCCAGGTCGCGGCGGAGCTTGGCCAGCCGGTCGACCGACGCCGCGTCGGACTCCTTCTCCAGCGCGAGTTCCTCCATCCGCAACCGGTCCACCACGCGCTGGAGTTCGTCGATCTCGACCGGCGAGGAGTCGATCTCCATCCGCAGTCGGGAGGCCGCCTCGTCGACCAGGTCGATCGCCTTGTCGGGCAGGAAGCGGGCGGTGATGTAGCGGTCCGACAGGGTCGCGGCGGCGACCAGCGCGGCGTCCGCGATCTGCACCTTGTGGTGGGCCTCGTAGCGGCCCTTGAGACCGCGCAGGATGGCGATGGTGTCCTCCACGCTCGGCTCGCCGACCAGCACCTGCTGGAAGCGCCGCTCCAGCGCCGGGTCCTTCTCGATCCGCTCGCGGTACTCGTCCAGCGTGGTGGCGCCGACCATCCGCAGCTCGCCGCGGGCCAGCATCGGCTTGAGCATGTTGCCGGCGTCCATCGCGGAGTCGCCGCCGGCGCCCGCGCCGACCATGGTGTGCAGCTCGTCGATGAAGGTGACGACCTGGCCGTCGCTCTCCTTGATGTCGTTCAGCACGGCCTTCAGCCGCTCCTCGAACTCGCCGCGGTACTTGGCGCCGGCCACCATCGCACCGAGGTCCAGCGCGACCAGCCGCTTGCCGCGTAGCGACTCCGGCACGTCGCCGGCCACGATCCGCTGGGCCAGCCCCTCGACCACCGCGGTCTTGCCGACGCCGGGCTCGCCGATCAGCACCGGGTTGTTCTTGGTGCGCCGGGAGAGCACCTGGACCACCCGGCGGATCTCCTGGTCCCGGCCGATCACCGGGTCGAGCTTGCCGTCCCGGGCGGCCTGGGTGAGGTCGGTGCCGTACTTCTCCAGCGCCTTGTAGCTGCCCTCCGGGTCCGGCGAGGTGACCCGGGCGCTGCCGCGGACCTCCTTGAACGCGGCCAGCAGTGCCTTGGGGGTGGCGCCGTGCCGGGCCAGCAGCTCGGCGACCGCGCCGCCCTCGGCGGCCAGGCCGACCAGCAGGTGCTCGGTGGAGACGTACGCGTCGTCCAGCTCCTCGGCGCGCTTGCCGGCCTCGGTCAGCACGGCCAGGGTGTCCCGGCCCAGCTGCGGCGCGGCGACCGTCGAGCCGTGCGCACTGGGCAGCGCCCGCAGCTCGTGCCGGGCGGCGGCCATGATCTGCGCGACGTCCGCGCCGACCGCCTCCAGCAGCGGGCGGGCGATCCCCTCCGGCTGCTCCAGCAGGGCGAGCAGGACGTGCACCGGCCTGACGTCCGGGTTCCCCGCGCCGCCCGCCTGCCGGATCGCGGCGGACAGGGCATCCTGCGTCTTGGTGGTGAACTTGCTCGCGTCCACTCCTGCTGCTCCTTGAGGTCGATCCGAAGAATTAAGTTGAGTCTAGCGCGCTCAAGTTTTCCGCGTAAAGGAGAGCAGCTCGCGAGCCGGGCCGGTCGGGCGCCGGCCGACCGGCCAGACCGCGCGCAGCGGGCGGCGCAGGTCCAAGCCGGTCAGCGCGACCTCGGCCAGCCGGCTGGTGGCCAGCTCGTCGGCCACCGCCAGCTCGCTCAGGCAGACCGGGCCCGCGCCGGCCATCGCCGCCGCCTTGAGCGCCGTGGTCGAGTCCAGCTCCAGCAGCGGCGTGGCCATCCCGCCGTACGGGGCGAGCGCCCGGTCCAGCACCTCCCGGGTGCCGGAGCCGGGCTCGCGCAGCACCAGCGGGGTGGCGGCCAGCTCGGCGCCGCTCACCGGGGTGCCCCGGTGGGCCCAGCGGTGCGCCGGGCCGACCACCACCACCAGCCGGTCGGCCGCCACCGCCGTGCCGGCCAGCCCGGGCGGCGTGCCGCTGCCCTCGACGAACCCCAGCTCGGCCTCGCCGGCCAGCACCAGCTCGGCCACCTTCGCCGAGTTCGCGGTCCGCAGCGTCACCGCGGTGTCCGGCCGGGCCGCCCGCAGCGCCAGCAGCCAGCCGGGCATCAGGTACTCGGCCACGGTCAGGCTGGCCACCACCCGCAGCCGGGAGTCCCGCCGCCCGCGCAGCGCGTCGATCCCGGCGTCCAGCGCCTGCGCCGCCTCGACCACCACCCGGGCCCACTCGACCACCAGCCGGCCCTGCTCGGTGGGCCGCGAGCCGCGCGGCGAGCGTGTCAGCAGGGGCACGCCGAGCTGTTGCTCCATGCCCCTGATCCGGGCGCTGGCGGCCGGCTGGCTGATCCCCAGCTCGGCCGCGGCCCGGCCGAGGCTGCCGTGCCGGGCCACCGCGAGCAGCAGTTCCAGGGCGCCGAGTTCGGGGACACGTGCGGAGAGTGGCATAAAGCCAGGTTATGTCCCCATAGGGCACGGGCGGCTACCGGCGGGCACCCCCCGGCCGGAGGGTGGGGTCATGGCCACCCTCACGCTCACTCGGCTCGAAGCGCCCTCCGTCCGCCGGCTCGACCTCTCCCGGCTCGGCCCCAACTGGTACGCCGCGGTGATGGGCACCGCGATCGTCGCCAACGGCGCGGCGGCGCTGCCCTACCGGCTGCCCGGACAGCTCGGCTTCGCCGAGGTGGTCTGGGCGCTCTCCGCCGCCGCGCTGCTGGTGCTGGTCGCCGGCCGCCTGGTGCACCTGACCCGGCACCGGGCGGCGGCCCGCACCCAGCTGCTGGACGACCCGGCCGGCGCGGTGTTCTACGGCTGCCCGCCGATGGCCCTGCTGGCGGTCGGCTACGGCACCCTGGTGGTCGGCGGCCGACTGCTCGGCACCGGCCCGGCGGCCGTCGCCGACCTGGTGCTGTGGAGCCTCGGCACGCTCTACGCGGTCCTGGTGGCGGCCGGCATCCCGTACCTGATGATCACCCGGCACGAGCTCTCCGCGCTGCGCGCCAACCCCACCTGGCTGCTCCCGGTGGTGGCCCCGATGGTCGCCGCCGCGCTCGGCCCGGCGCTGCTGCCGCACGTTCCCGGCGGGCTGCGGCCGGCCCTGTTCTGGGGCTGCTACGGCCTGTTCGGGGCGAGCCTGCTGGCCACCCTGACGGTGCTGCCGGTGGTCTTCACCGGGCTGGTGCACAGCAAGTTGCCGAGTGCCGTGCTGGCGCCCTCGCTGGTGCTGGTGCTCGGCCCGCTCGGCCAGTCCACCACCGCGGTCAACCAGCTCGCCGACGCGGCCCGGACGGTCGCCCCGCGGCTGGCCCCGGGCGCGCTGGACCTCGCGGTGCTCTACGGGGCCGCCGTGATCGGCTTCGCGCTGCTCTGGCTGCTGATCGCGCTCGCCGTCAACCTGCGGTCCCGGCCGCCGTTCGCGATGACCTGGTGGGCCTTCACCTTCCCGGTCGGCACCTGCGTGACCGGCAGCGCCGGGCTGTACCGGCACACCGGCTTCGCGGGCTTCGCCGCCGTCGCCGCGGGGCTGTACGGGCTGCTGCTGCTCGCCTGGGCGGTGGCCGCGGTCCGCACCGGCCGTGAGCTGGTCGCCGGGCGGCTGCTGCACACCGAAGCGCCACGCTGACGCTTGGTCACCCCGGGGTTCGCGCCGGTGCGGTGCGACTGGCACGATATGGCGGTGGCCAGTCAATCCGAGCCGGGGAGGACGGGATGCAGGCCGATTCGGGAGCCCTGCCCGAGGACCTCGGGCTGGATGCCGACGCCCGCGAGCTCTACCTGACGATCGTCGGCCAGGGCGGCTGGGTCAAGGCCGAGGAGGTGCGCCCGGCGGACGCCCCGGCGCTGACCCGGCTGCTGGCCCTGGGCCTGGTCCGCGGCCTCCCCGGCGGCTCCTTCTACTCGGCCGTCAGCCCGCGCGCCTTCGCCGCCCGGGCCGGTGCCGCGCTGCGCGCCCGCTCGGCCCGGCTGCTGCGCCAGGCCGACGAGATCCCGCTCCGGTTCGACGAGCTGGCCCAGGCCTACGACGCGGCGCCGCGCCCGCCGGCCGGCACCGGCGTCGTGGACACCGTGCAGGACCGGGACAGCATCCGGCACCGGATAGCCCAGCTGGTCGCCGACGCCAGGACCGAGATCCTCACCGCGCAGCCCGGCGGCAACCGGCCGGCCGACCACCTGGCCTGGGCGCTCTCCCAGGACGTCCCGTTCCTGCGGGCCGGCGGCGCGCTGCGCACGCTCTACCAGCCGATCGCCCGGACCGACCCGGCCACCAGCGCCTACGCGGTCGCGGTCACCCCGTACGGCGCCCGGATCCGGGTGCTGGACGAGGACTTCCAGCGGATGCTGATCTTCGACCGGGCGGTCGCGGTGATCCCGGCCTCCGCGGACATGGGCAGCGCGGCCTTCGTCGAGGACCCGACCACGGTCGAGCTGCTGGTGGAGGTCTTCGAGCGGGACTGGCGGCGGGCCGAGCGGGTGCCCTGGGGCTCGGCCGACGCGGTGCCGGACGAGGGGGCGGTCACCGCCCGGATCGGCCGGCTGCTGGCCGGCGGGCACAGCCGGCGGGCGATCGCCGGGCGGCTCGGGCTGAGCGAGCGGACGGTGGCCGGGCACATCGCCCGGTTGCGCGCCGAGGTCGAGGCGGAGACGCTCTTCCAGTTGGGTTGGCTGCTGCGGGCCCGGCGGCGCTGACCCGGGCACCGGGCCCGTCCGCCGCACCTTCGCGCAGCGGTCGCTGCAAGTTCGTGCAGTTGCGGGAACCTGAAGGAGAACCGCCCTTGTCCGCGTGCACGCACGCTGTGAGGCTGGGAACACGCCGAACCGCCCGGGCAACCGCAGCCCGCTGGTGGTGACTCGTTCTCCGGTCTCGTACAGGGGCAGAGGTATCTGTGCGACACAGGGGGAACGCCGGGTGGTCCGCCATATGTGGTGATGGCGACCAGGCCCGGTCCCAGCGAGGCGTTGCTGCTCCGCCTCGCTGGAAGCACCTAGGTTGCCGGCGTACACAGGTGGATCCGCCCGGAGCCGGGCGGCCTCGAGCCCCCGCCTCCGGGCCGGATCTTTCCTGGGAACCGCCGGGCTGTCTCGAATACGGGGCGAGGCAGTGCCCGGCGGTGAGCCCCGCGCGGATCCGCCGAGCAGAGTCCTGCCGGGACGGTCGCGGGGCGAGACGCCTCCGGCCGAGCCCGCGGTGGTCCCGGGCGCGATTCACTCAGGGGCTGGCCCACAGCGCCGCCCGACGCACCCGGTACGGTGCTCGCACCCCCTTCCCACCGGGCCGGTCCATGCGGACGGCCGTGCCCGGGGAGGGCGGAGGCACCGGCCACAGGGGACCGGCCGGCCGGCCCCGGAGCGGCCGACCGGGCTCCCACGGCGGGTGGACGGACGACCAGCTGGGGGAGAGCAGCCCATGATCGAGCGGGACGAACCAGACCTGCGACCGGCCAAGACCGCCGAACCGGGCCGGACCGCCGAACCGGGCGGGTTCGGCCTCCCCGGCGACCGGGCCCGCGAGCTCTATCTGGCGATCCTCACCGAGGGCGGCCGGATCCGGATGTCCGACCTCCGCTCGCCCGAGGTGCTGGCGGCCACCGCCGAGCTGCTCGACCTCGGCCTGCTGGTCCGGGAGGCCCTGGACGCCGCCTACACCGCCGTCAACCCGCGCACGGTCGGCGGCCGGCTGAGCGAGCAGCTGCGCTCGGCCGGGACCAGGCTGCTGGTGCAGGCGCAGGAGATGCCGGCCCTGCTGGAGGACCTCACCCGGGCCTACGACCGCGCCCCCCGCAAGGTGGACCGCTCCGGCGAGGTGCAGCACGTGCACGGCCTGGAGGAGATCCGCAGCCGGGTGTCCCGGCTGGGCGCCGACTGCCGGGAGGAGATCCTGGCCGCGCAGCCCGGTGGCGGCCGCCCGCCGGAGGCGCTCGGCGACTCGCTGATGCGGACCCGCGAGTTCATGGCCCGTGGCGGCTCGATGCGGGTGCTCTACGCGCCCTCCGCCCGGGCGGACGGGCCGACCGCCGCCTACGTCGCCGCGGCCTCCGAGACCGGGGCGCGGTTCCGGGTGCTCGGCGAGTCGTTCCGCCGGATGTTCGTCTTCGACCGGACCACGGCGGTGATCCAGGCCGCCTCCCCGAACAGCGGCGCGGCCTTCGTCGAGGACCCGGCGGTGGTCTCGTTCCTGGTCGGCGTCTTCGAACGGGACTGGCAGCGCGCCGAGCCGGTGCGCTGGGGCACCGCCGCGCAGGACCTGACCGGCCTGCCGGTGCACGACCAGATCGGCCGGTTGCTCGCGCAGGGGCTGACCCAGCGGGTGGTGGCCGGCCGGCTGGGCCTCAGCGAGCGGACCGTGGCCGGTCACATCTCCCGGCTGCGCGAGCTCTACGACGCCGAGACGCTCTTCCAACTCGGCTGGCTGATGCGGGCCTCGGCCGACGATCCGAAGGGGGAGCCGGAGAGGTGAGCCCGCACCCGGACGGCCGGCTCCCGGACGGTCCGCGCGGCGAGCCGGCCCTCCGCCGGCTGCTCCAACCCGGCCCGCTGGTCGAGCGGATCGACGGGGTCTCCCGTGTGGCGGTGGATCCGTGGATCGCGGTCGCCCGGGTCAGCCCCGAACTCCGCGCGGCCGGCGCCGGGTTGCTCGCCGGTGTGGACCAACCACCAGCTCTGCCCGTTGAGTTGGCCCAATTCCATGGCCGGTCCCCGGGGTGCCCGGACCACCATCGCCGGCCGGCTGGGCCTGAGTCGGCGCAGGGTGGCCGCCTGGGCGCCCGGCCACGCGAGCGGTACGGGGCCGGGACGCCCTTCCAGTTCGGCCGGCGGATGCGCGCCACCGGGGCCGGACGCCCGGTGACTGAGCCGGCGCCAGATCGGCGTCCGGTCCGTCCGGTCCGTCCGGTCCGTCCGGGGTCAGCCGGTCGCCGCGCCGCTGCTCGGCCAGGTGCCGAACGGGTCGCTGTGCCGGGTCGGCACCGCCTTGAACTGCTCGCCGGGCGCGGTCCAGAACCCCTCGCGCAGCGACAGCGCCATGCCGGCCCAGTCCAGCGCGGTCTCCACGATGTGCCGCAGGCTCTCCTGCGACCAGGTGTCGTCGAAGACCAGCGGCAGCACCGGCGCGACCTGCTCGATCGTGGCGATCAGCGGGTTGTGCGTGATGGCCTCGTCCACCAGCAGCACGATCGGCTTGCGCAGCGCGGAGCCCCAGCCGAGTTCGAGCGAGACGCCCGCCGAGAGCGGAGCGCCCACGTAGGCGAAGACCAGGTCCGCGGTCTGCATCGCGCGGAAGTCGGACGGCACCCGCGGTTCCGGAGCATGGCCCTCCACCGTCCAGGCGTCACTGTGGTGCGCACTGAAGACGGCGGCGCCGCTGCGCAGCAGCGAGCTGCGGAGAGCGGTCAGTCGGGTCCGGCTGGCCAGCGTGACCACGCTGTCGGCCGGCCCGGTCAGCCGCATGAGCGGCGCGGCGAGGAAGACACGGGCCCGGCGACCATCGGGGGCCTGGGCTGCGTGCTGACGCATGTACGGCTCACTCATGTCGACTCCGGGGAAGGGGTTCATTCGGTGGTGTGGGTGAGTCTCGGGCGGCCGGCCGGGGTGCCGGATGACTCTTTCCTGCGGCTGATCCGAGGCTGCTGCGGCAGGAGAACAAGATTCTTGAATGGACAACGACAATCACTCAGGATGAAGCTTGTGGTGTGGTGTCCCGAGTGAGCTGATCGTCCAACGGGGCCTCCTGCGCAGTCCACTGACACGGGGTGTCATTCGACTGCCTGGCAGCGAAATGACACCCCGCTCGGGAAGGGTGGCGATGACAAGGCCGAGGGCGTGCGGCATCATTGGGGCGATTGTTCGACCTAAATCTGACCTGGAACGCCCGAAGCGATCTTCGCCTGGGAGGTAGCGATATGCCTGACATCCGCAGTCTTGTCCGACTTGTCGGAGTGTCTCTTGCCGTTGGCCTGGTGACGGTTGGGGGTGCACTGGGCGCAACCGCCGCTTCGCATGCCGGGGTGGCGGGCAACTCGTCCGGGGTGGTGCGGACTTCCTCGGTGCAGGCGGTTGCGGCACCGGCGGCCGCGATGAGCCCGGGCGAGTACAACTGGAGCTGACGCCCGCGCCGATCGGTGTTCGCGGCGCGTGATCCGACGGGAAACTCCGGGGCCGGCGGGCTAGGAGTTGTTCGGGGTTCCCGGCGGGTCGCTGGAACGGGCTATCGCGTATCCCAGTTGGAACAGCGACTCGACGTTGTATTCCTCGCGCAGTTCGGCGATGTGCCGGGCGAGAGTTCGCTCACTGATCCCCAGCCGCCGTGCGATCACCCGGTGGTTGGTGCCGTCCAGCAGCAGGTCGACGATGGTCTTGCGTAGTTGCGACACGACCTGTTGGGGCACGGACCGTCCCCCGTCGAAGACCAGCGCGCGCCGCCAGTTGCGCTCGAAGACGTCCTCGGTGAGGCAGGTCACCACGGCCCGGTCGCGGATGAACGCCGCGAGGCTCATGTCGTTCGCCACCGGAATGACGGCCAGTGCCCGGTCCACCACGATCAGCCTGGTGTAGGGCTCGTCCAGGGTGCGGAACTCGCCGCCGGCCTGGGTGACCGTGGCGACGTAGTCCCGGGTGGGCCCGTGGTAGCGGGTGCTCGCGTGGTAGATGGTCCGGGCGGCCACCCCGCGCCGCAGGTCCTGCAGGTCGCTCGCCATGCTGCCGGCGAGTTGCTCCGGAGGCCGCGGGCCGCCGGGCTGGGCGGCCAGCACCTCCTCCTTGGCCTTGACCACGGCATGCCGCAACTTCTGGTTGATCAGTGCTTTGCCGCGCACATATTCAATGGTCCCGCCGCCCTGCGACGGCGAATGGAATGCGTCGGCGAGATCCTGGAGTTCGGCCGGCAGGGAGATTGCCCGGGAAAGCATGCCGAGCGCCTGCTGCTGCCAGTCGGTGCTCAGCCGGGTGGCCAGATGCTTGGGATCCACTGCGACGAGTTGGCCGGGATCATCGAGATCGACCACCAGGAGGCCGATTTGTATCAGCTCGTCGAGGTAGATCTTTTCCGGGACGGTGGCCGTCGCCGGGTCGATCCGGCCGTCCGAGCGGATGATCGACAGATAAAGTTCGCGTGCAGACGACGAAAGGGTAGCCGTGCCGGCAACGGACATGCCTGGCTCGTCCCGCATATTCATCCTCGGCTCCTCACCCCCCGTGCTCCCGGCTGACCAGTCTCGCAGGCCATGAAGCCGCCGGCACCCCCCGGAGGGAGGGTAACCGGCGGCTGATCACTGCTGAGGGGTCTACCTGCGCGGACGCCAGACCACCAGGGCGCTGGACTGCTGGGCCGGCTGGTACGGCACCAGGTCGCGGCGGTAGGAGGCGTGCACCGCGGCTTCCCGGGCCTGGAGCGTGCTGGCGGCGCCCTCCAGCGAGGCGGCCAGCTCGCCGATCCGGGCCTGCAGCGCGGCGACCTGGTTCTCCAGCTCGATGATCCGCTTGATCCCGGCCAGGTTGATGCCCTCGTCCTGGGAGAGCCGCTGCACCTCGCGCAGCTGCTGGATGTCCCGGGCCGAGTAGCGCCGGCCGCCACCGCCGGTCCGGTCCGGGCAGACCAGGCCGAGCCGGTCGTACTGCCGCAGGGTCTGCGGGTGCAGACCGGAGAGCTCGGCGGCCACCGAGATCACGTAGACCGGGGTGTCCTCGGTGAGCGCGTAGCCGGCCGCCGCGGACCGCCGGGGCGGTGGTCCGCCCGGCAGCCCCTCCCCGAGGCCCACGCCGATGGAGTCGGGGTTCATGTCACATCACGCTCCCTCCGCCGCCTTGAAGAGGGCGGCTCGCGGATCCTGAGCAGCGGTGGCCTCGCGGTACTGCTCCAGTGCCGTCAGGGCCTCGCCGGTGGTGTGCTGGGGAACCGTCACCTCGACGGTGACCAGCAGGTCGCCGCGGGTGCCGTCCTTGCGGGTGGCGCCCTTGCCACGAGCCCGCAGGGTGAGGCCGTTCGCGCTGCCCGGGGGCAGCTTGAGCTTGACCGCCGGCCCGTTCAGCGTCGGTACGTCGATGGTGCCGCCCAGCGCGGCCTCCGGGAAGGAGACCGGCACGGTCACCGTGAGGTTGTCGCCCTTGCGCCCGAAGACCGGGTGGCCGTCGACGTGGACCGTGACGTAGAGGTCGCCCGGCTGGCCGCCGCGCTCGCCCTGGGCCCCCTTGCCCTTGAGTCGGATCCGCTGCGCGTCCTGCACCCCGGCCGGGATCCGCACCTGCATGGTGCGGGCCGAGCTGGCCCGCCCGCTGCCGTGGCAGTCCGCACACGGGTCGTCCACGATCATGCCGCGGCCCTTGCAGTCCCGGCACGGCTCGGAGAGCGCGAAGGCGCCCTGGCCCCGGCTCACCGTGCCGGCGCCGACGCAGGTCGGGCAGACCCGCGGGGTGGTGCCGGCCTTGGCGCCGGTGCCCGCGCAGGAGCGGCAGGCGGCCTGGCTGGTCATCCGCAGCGGGACGGTGGCGCCGTCCACCGCCTCCTCGAAGCTGAGCGTCACCTCGGTCTCGACGTCGGCCCCGCGCCGCGGCTGGGCAGCCCGCCCGCCGCGGTTGAAGAGCCCGCCGAAGACGTCGCCGATGCCGCCCCCGCCGCCGCCCTGGGTGCCGCTGAAGAGATCGCCGAAGTCGAAGCTGTAGCCGCCGCCGTTGGTGCCGCCGCCGCGCAGGCCGCCGGAGCCGAAGAGGCTGCGCGCCTCGTCGTACTCCTTGCGGCGCTTGTCGTCCGAGAGCACGTCATAGGCCTCGGAGATGTCCTTGAACCGCTCCTCGGCCTTGGCATCGCCCTTGTTGGCGTCCGGGTGGAACTCGCGGGCGAGCTTCCGGTAGGTCTTCTTGATCTCCGCGGTGGTGGCGTCCTTGGGCACACCGAGGACCTTGTAGTAGTCCTTCTCCACGTAGTCCTTCGCACTCACGGCAGCAGCCACCTCCCAGGATGTGTCGATACGGCGCTGCGGAGCCGCGCGTCACGAGTCGTGACGCGCGACCCCGCAGCGCACAGCGTGTCAGTTGTCGGCCGCACCGTCAGCCTCGGGGGCCTCCGGGTCCGGGCCGCCGGTGGACTGACTGCCCGGCTGCGGTTCGGCCACGGCCACCATCGCCGGGCGGATGATCCGCTCGCCGATCCGGTAGCCGGGCTGGAGGACCTGCACACAGGTGTCCTCGGTGACCTCCGAGGAGTAGCTGTGCATCAGCGCCTCGTGCAGGTTCGGGTCGAAGGGCTCGCCCTCCTTGCCGAACTGCTGCAGCCCGAGCTTGGCGACCACGGTCTCCAGCGACTCGGCGACCGACTTGAAGCCGCCGGTCACCTCGCCGTGCTCGCGGGCCCGACCGATGTCGTCGAGCACCGGGATCAGCGACTCCAGGATGTTGGAGACGGCGATCTCGCGCACCGTCAGCCGGTCGCGCTCGACCCGCTTGCGGTAGTTCTGGTACTCGGCCTGGAGGCGCTGCAGGTCACCGGTGCGCTCCAGCAGCTCGCGCTTGGCCGCGGCGAGCTCGTCGCCCTCGCCGGCCTCGGCGGCGGCCGCCTTGACGGCCTCCTCCGCGGCCTTGAGGACGGCCTCGTCGGCGTTGGAGTCGTCGCCGGGCTCCACGCCCTGCGGCTTCTCCGTCATGCCGCACCGCCCTTGGGCTTGTCCTCGTCGATGATCTCGGCGTCGACCACGTCGTCCTCCTTGGTGAAGTCGACGTTCTCGGCGCCACCGGCGGCCGCACCGGCCGCGTCGGCGTTGGCGTACAGCGCCTGGCCGAGCTTCTGGGCGGTGGTGGAGACCTTCTCGGTGGCCTCGCGGATCGCCGCGATGTCCTCGCCCTTCAGGGCCTCCTTCAGCTCGCCGATCGCGGTCTCGACCTCGGCCTTGACCTCGGCCGGCAGCTTGTCGGCGTTGTCCGCGATGAACTTCTCGGTGGAGTAGACCAGCTGCTCGCCCTGGTTGCGGGTCTCGACCGACTCGCGGCGCTTGTGGTCCTCCTCGGCGTACTGCTCGGCCTCGCGCATCATGCGCTCGATGTCCTCCTTGGGGAGGGCGGAGCCGCCGGTGACGGTCATCCGCTGCTCCTTGCCGGTGCCGAGGTCCTTCGCGCCGACGTGCATGATGCCGTTGGCGTCGATGTCGAAGGTGACCTCGATCTGCGGCAGGCCGCGCGGGGCCGGCGGGAGGCCGGTCAGCTCGAACATCCCGAGCTTCTTGTTGTAGGCCGCGATCTCGCGCTCGCCCTGGTAGACCTGGATCTGCACGGAGGGCTGGTTGTCCTCGGCGGTGGTGAAGATCTCCGAGCGCTTGGTGGGGATCGTGGTGTTGCGCTCGATCAGCTTGGTCATGATGCCGCCCTTGGTCTCGATGCCCAGGGACAGCGGGGTGACGTCCAGCAGCAGGACGTCCTTGACCTCGCCCTTCAGCACACCGGCCTGCAGCGCGGCGCCGATCGCGACGACCTCGTCCGGGTTGACGCCCTTGTTGGCGTCCTTGCCGCCGGTCAGCTCCTTGACCAGCTCGGCGACGGCCGGCATGCGGGTCGAGCCACCGACCAGGACGACGTGGTCGATCTCGGAGAGCGAGATGCCGGCGTCCTTGATCACGTTGTGGAACGGGACCTTGCAGCGCTCCAGCAGGTCCGCGGTCAGCTGCTGGAACTGGGCCCGGGTGAGCTTCTCGTCCAGGTGCAGCGGGCCCTCGGCGGAGGCCGTGATGTAGGGCAGGTTGATCGAGGTCTCGGAGGACGAGGACAGCTCGATCTTGGCCTTCTCGGCCGCCTCGCGCAGGCGCTGGAGCGCCATCTTGTCCTTGGAGAGGTCCACGCCGTGGCCGGCCTGGAAGGTCTTCACCAGGTGGTCGACGACCTTCTGGTCCCAGTCGTCACCACCGAGGTGGTTGTCACCGTTGGTGGCCTTCACCTCGACCACGCCGTCGCCGATCTCCAGCAGCGAGACGTCGAAGGTGCCGCCACCGAGGTCGAAGACCAGGATGGTCTGGTCGTCCTTGTCGAGGCCGTAGGCCAGCGCGGCGGCGGTCGGCTCGTTGACGATGCGCAGGACGTTCAGGCCCGCGATCTCGCCGGCCTCCTTGGTCGCCTGGCGCTCGGAGTCGGAGAAGTAGGCCGGGACGGTGATGACCGCGTCGGTGACCGTCTCACCCAGGTAGGCCTCGGCGTCCCGCTTCAGCTTCTGCAGGATGAAGGCGCTGATCTGCTGGGGGTTGAAGTCCTTGCCGTCGACGTTGGTCTTCCAGCCGGTGCCCATGTGGCGCTTGACCGAGCGGATGGTCCGGTCGACGTTGGTGACGGCCTGCCGCTTGGCGACCTCACCGACCAGCACCTCGCCGTTCTTGGCGAAGGCGACGACGGACGGCGTGGTCCGGGCGCCCTCGGCGTTGGTGATGACGGTGGGCTCACCGCCTTCGAGAACACTGACGACCGAGTTCGTCGTGCCGAGGTCGATACCGACCGCGCGTGCCATCGTAGATACCTCCACGGAGAAGTTGAGCTTTACGGGCTCAAGCATGCCCGAGCGCCGCGGCGGCGTCAACAGGGCTGAGTGCAGGCGGCTCAACTTTTATGCTGCGCTTACGCTCCTCGCCCTTTGGGGCTGGATGGGTGACTATGGCCTTACGTGACTGCCGCCATACCTTGAGCGTCTTCTGGACAGGTGCTACAGGGCGATAGGGTCCGCCCGGTGGGTCGTTAAGTTACCCACGAGTACACTTGACCGACCTCTACCATCACCGCCGCTGGAGTACGGAGAAGCCGGATGCAGCTAGCAGCGATCCTCATCTCACTGGGCACGACCGCGGTCGGCGTGGCGCTGTTCGCTCGTGCCATCGCGCGGATCTTCCGGTTCGTCCGGCTCGGCCAGCCCGTCCCGGCCGGAGCGCGGATCAACGACCCGGTGGCCCGTACGGTGACCGTGATCCGGGAGTTCCTCGGGCACAGCCGGATGAACAAGTGGGGCATCGTCGGCATCGCCCACTGGTGCGTCGCCGTCGGCTTCTACGCGCTGATCCTGACCCTGGTCGGCGCGTTCGGCCAGCTCTTCGACCCCAAGTTCGAGGTCCCGATCGTCGGTGACTGGACGCCCTACCTGGTGTTCCAGGAGGTGCTCGGCCTGGTGACCTTCCTCGGCATCGCGGTGCTGACCGTGATCCGCCAGCTGAGCCTGCCGAGCAAGTCGGTCCGCAAGTCCCGCTTCGCGGGCTCCAACATGGGCTTCGCGTACTTCATCGAAGCGGTCATCCTGATCATCGGTGTGGCGATCCTGACCCTGCGCGGTCTGGAGGGCGCGCAGGCCGGGGTCGACCACTACTCGGCCGCGTACGTGGTCTCCTACCCGCTGGTGAAGGCGTTCTCCGGGCTGAGCCTGGGCACCCTGCACAACCTGCTCTGGCTGGTCGCGACGATCAAGATCTCGGTCTCCTTCATCTGGATGATCGTCGTCTCGCTGAACACCGACATGGGTGTCGCCTGGCACCGCTTCCTGGGCTTCCCGAACATCTGGTTCAAGCGGAACGCCGACGGCGCGGTGGCGCTCGGCGCGCTGCAGCCGATGACCAGCGGCGGCAAGCCGATCGACTTCGAGGACCCGGCCGAGGACGCCGTGTTCGGCGTCTCCCAGGTCGAGCACTTCTCCTGGAAGGGCATCCTCGACTTCTCCACCTGCACCGAGTGCGGCCGCTGCCAGTCGCAGTGCCCGGCCTGGAACACCGGCAAGCCGCTCTCGCCGAAGCTGCTGATCATGTCGCTGCGCGACCACGCCTACGCCAAGGCGCCGTACCTGCTGGCCGGCGGCGGCAAGGACGTGGAGGGCAACGAGAAGGCCACCGCCGAGCAGCTGGCCGGCGTCCCGGCCGCCGCCCTGGCCGAGGCCGAGCGCCCGCTGATCGGCACCGCCGAGGAGAACGGCGTCATCGACCCGGACGTGCTCTGGTCCTGCACCACCTGCGGCGCCTGCGTCGAGCAGTGCCCGGTGGACATCGAGCACATCGACCACATCGTCGACATGCGCCGCTACCAGGTGATGATCGAGTCCTCGTTCCCGACCGAGGCCGGGACGATGCTCAAGAACCTGGAGAACAAGGGCAACCCGTGGGGCATGGCCACCAAGGCCCGCCTGGACTGGGTCAAGGAGCTCAAGAAGGAGACCGGCATCGAGGTGCCGGTGATTGGCGAGGACATCGACCCCGCCGAGGTCGAGTACCTCTACTGGGTCGGCTGCGCCGGTGCGCTCGAGGACCGCGCGAAGAAGACCACCAAGGCCTTCGCCGAGCTGCTGCACACCGCGGGCGTGAAGTTCGCCATCCTCGGCAAGGAGGAGTCCTGCACCGGTGACTCGGCCCGCCGGCTGGGCAACGAGTTCCTCTTCCAGATGCTCGGCGCGCAGAACGTCGAGACCCTGAACACCGTGCTGGAGGAAGCCCCGGTCAAGCGGATCGTGGCCACCTGCCCGCACTGCTTCAACACCATCGCCAACGAGTACCCGCAGCTCGGCGGGCACTTCGAGGTGATCCACCACACCCAGCTGCTGCAGCACCTGATCGACGAGGGCAAGCTCGTCCCGGTCAACCCGGTCGAGGGCCTGATCACCTACCACGACCCCTGCTACCTGGGCCGGCACAACAAGGTCTACAGCCCGCCGCGCGAGATCATGGACAAGGTCCCCGGCCTGCGCCAGCAGGAGATGCACCGGCACAAGGAGCGCGGTTTCTGCTGCGGCGCCGGTGGCGCGCGGATGTGGATGGAGGAGCGGATCGGCAAGCGGATCAACACCGAGCGGGTCGACGAGGCACTCTCCCTCAACCCGGACATCGTCTCCACCGCCTGCCCGTTCTGCCTGGTGATGCTCTCCGACTCGGTCAACGGCAAGAAGAACGAGGGCGCGGCGAAGGAGCACCTCAAGGTGGTCGACGTCGCCCAGCTGCTGCTCGACTCCGTGAAGGCCGTCCCGCAGGCCCCCGAGGCCCCGGCCGAGCCGGTCGGGGTGTAGCAGCCCGCGTTCGGACCGAGTCCGAATGTGTTCGCACCTTCTCAGCTCACATATGATGCCTGCCCCGGGCCCGCGGCCCGGGGCAGGTCGCTTCGCGGACCCGGTGCCGGTACAGCCTGCACAGAATCACGTATTACGGTGGCCCGGGTGGGCCTGTCACCACAGGACCTTCGGCCACCCCGCGGCACCACGGACAGCAGCCCGTGACGCCGCCACAAGCACCCAAGCGCCGGCCTGTCACCACTCCACAGGCCGGGTCGCTGACCGGAACCAAGGGGAGAAACGCAAACCATGACCCAGGCGATCATGCTGGTTGGCGGTCAGGGCACCCGTCTGCGCCCGCTCACCACGCACACCCCGAAGCCGATGCTGCCGGTCGCCGGTGTGCCGTTCATCGCGCACCAGCTGGCCCGGGCCGCCGCCGCGGGCGTGACCCGGGTGGTCCTGGCCACCTCCTACCTGGCCGAGGTCTTCGAGGAGCACTTCGCCGACGGTTCGCCCTACGGCATCGAACTGGTCTACCTCACCGAGCGCGAGCCGCTGGGCACCGGCGGCGCGATCCGCAACGCCGCCGAGGGCCTGACCTGCGGTCCGGACGAGCCGGTGCTGATCTTCAACGGCGACATCCTGTCCGGCCTGGACATCGCCGCGCTGCGGGACGGCCACGTCGAGGCCGGTGCGGACGTCACCCTGCACCTCACCCGGGTCGCCGACCCGCGCGCCTTCGGCCTGGTGCCGACCGACGCGGCCGGCCGGGTGCTGGAGTTCCTGGAGAAGCCGGAGACCCCCGAGCAGATCGTCACCGACCAGATCAACGCCGGTTGCTACGTCTTCACCCGGTCCGTGATCGACCGGATCCCGGCCGGCCGGGTGGTCTCGGTCGAGCGCGAGACCTTCCCCGAGCTGCTGGCCACCGGCGCGCTGGTGCGCGGCGTGGTGGACACCTCGTACTGGCTGGACCTCGGCACCCCGGCCGCCTTCGTGCGCGGCTCGGCGGACCTGGTGCTCGGCAAGGTCGACTCGCCGGCCGTGCCCGGCCCGACCGGCGACGCCCTGCTGCTGCCCGGCGCCACGGTGGACCCGGGCGCGGTGCTCAGCTCCGGCACCGTGGTCTCGACCGGGGCGGTGGTCCGGGCCGGTGCGATCGTCGAGGGCAGCGTCGTGCTGCCGGGCGCGGTGATCGGTGCCGACGCCTTCGTCAAGGACTCGATCGTCGGCGCGTACGCCAGCATCGGCGACCGGACCGCGCTGGACGGCGCGGTGATCGGCGACGGCGCGACCGTCGAGGCCGACAACGAGCTGCCGAGCGGCATCCGGATCGCCTGCGGCACGCTGCTCCCGGTCGGCGCGGTGCGCATCACCGCGGGCCCCGGCGGCTGCCCGGCCGGCCAGACCACGGCGGCCGCGGTGCACGGCTCGGTGCTGCGCCACTGATCGAACGCCGGTCCGGACCGTCGCGGCGGTGCGTCACAGCCTTGCTGCAATGCGCCCGCGACGGCCGACCGGCGCGATCGCACCCCTCCGGTGCGGGTACCGTCGGAGGGTGGCTGGCAACGGATATGAGAACGGGTGGGGCGGCGAGCCGGAGTACCTCGCGGCCCCGCCGCACGACCCGTACCGCGGTGACAGCCCCGGCCACACCCGGCCCTTCCCGGTCGGTGGCCACGGGGCGGGGGAGCCGTACGGAGGGCCGGGGGGCGGGTACGCCCAGGCCGGGTACCCGACCGAGCCGGACCGGGGCTACCCGTCGCCGTACCGTCCCGAGTACCCGCCCGGCTACAGCCGGCCGCGCGGCGGCGAGTACCCGCGCGGGTACGGCCACGAGCCGACCGAACCGGACGGGTACGCGCAGGACAGCATCGCCACCTACCGGGCCGGCGGCCGCACCACGCCCCGGGCGACGGGTCCCCGGCTGCCCTGGCGGCCGCTGCTGGCCGGCATCTTCCGCAACCCGACCCGCACCTTCGACCAGATGCGCGACCACCAGGCCTGGCTCCCCGCGATCACGGTCTCGTTGGTCTACGGGGTGCTCGTGGTGCTCGGCTTCAGCGACACCCGCAGCGAGGTGGTCAACTCGACCTTCCCGGTGGCCGCCTGGTCGCTCGCCGGCGCCGCGGTCGGCTTCACGCTGACCGGGCTGATCCTCGGCTCCGTCACCTACGCCCTGGCCCGGCAGCTCGGCGGCGACGGGCCCTGGCAGTCCACGGTCGGACTGGCGGTGCTGATCGGCTGGACCACGGACGCGCCGCGCCTGCTGCTCGCCCTGGTGCTGCCCTCCAACGGTGGGCTGGTCCAGGCGGTCGGTTGGGCGACCTGGCTGTTCTGCGGCTTCCTGCTGACCTCGATGGTCCGCCGGGTGCACGACCTGCCCTGGGGCAAGGCGGCCGGCGCCGCGGCGCTGCAGTTGGTGGTGCTGCTGGTGCTGATCAAGCTCCCCACCCTCGGCTGACCCCCTTCTCTCCCCGCACCTCTCCCCGGAGTCCCCGAATGACCCTCCCGACCACCCTCCCCACCACCCACGTCAGCTTCCCGAGCGGCGCGGTCACCGGTGATTCCACCGTCCTCGCGGTCCACCCGCTGGCGGACGGCCGGCATGCCGTCGTCACCGCCGCCACCCCGTTCCACCCGCTCGACCACACCTGGCCCGACCAGCCGGCCGACACCGGCACCCTGTCCCTGGCCGGCGTCGAGTACCCGGTGGTGGACTGCCTGACCGGCGCGGTCGGCCCGGACGGCGGCGAGCCGTTGGTCGGCCCGGAGATCCCGGTGCGGCGCGGCGACGAGGCGTGGTCCTGGCTGGTGCTGCACGTGCTGGAGCAGGCGCCCGCCGCGGACGCGGTGGGGCAGCCCGTCACGCTGACCGTGGACGCCGACCGGCGGGCCGCGCTCTCGGCCGCGCACACCGGCTGCCACCTGCTCGCCCTCGCCCTGAACGCCGCCCTCGCCCCGCGCTGGCGCAAGGACCCGGGCCGCGCCGACGCCTTCGGCAACCCCGACTTCGACAGCCTGGCGATGGCCTCCTCGTCGATGACCACCGAGGCCAGCACCGACGTCTACCGGCTCGGCAAGTCGCTCCGCAAGAAGGGCTTCACGGCGGAGGCCGCGGACGAGCTGCCGGCCCTGGCCGACGCGCTGCCCGCGATCACCGCGGAGGTCAACGAGCGACTGGCCGGCTTCGTGGCCGCCGACGCCCCGGTCCGGATCGAGGTCCCCGGCCCCGAGCTGACCGCACGCCGCCGCTGGCACTGCGAGCTGCCGGCCGGCCCGGCGGAGATCGCCTGTGGTGGTACCCACCTCCACCGCCTCGGCCAACTCGCCGAGCTGTGCACCGAGTTGACCCTCTCCGCGGACGGCACCGAACTCACCGCGGTGACCCGCCCGAAGCAGATCTGAGCCGGCTCGCGCTACGCCGAGGGGGTGGGTCCGGGATCTCCCGGACCCACCCCCTCGCGGTGTGACTGCCTCAGACCGTGGTGCGGTGGAAGTTCAGGTGGCTGCGCGACGGCGTCGGCCCGCGCTGGCCCTGGTAACGCGAGCCGTACCGCTGCGAGCCGTACGGGTGCTCGGCCGGCGAGGAGAGCCGGAACAGGCAGAGCTGCCCGATCTTCATCCCCGGGTAGAGCTTGATCGGCAGCGTCGCCACGTTGGACAGCTCCAGCGTGACGTGCCCGCTGAACCCGGGGTCGATGAACCCGGCCGTGGAGTGCGTCAGCAGTCCGAGCCGGCCCAGGCTGGACTTGCCCTCCAGCCGCGAAGCCACGTCGTTCGGCAGCGTGATCACCTCGTACGTCGAGGCCAGCACGAACTCACCCGGGTGCAGGATGAACGGCTCGTCCCCGTCCGGCTCGACCAGCCGGGTCAGGTCCGGCTGCTCCTCGGAGGGGTCGATGTGCGGGTACCGGTGGTTCTCGAACACCCGGAAGAAGCGGTCCAGCCGCACGTCGATGCTGGACGGCTGGACCATGGCGGGCTCGAAGGGGTCGATCACGACCCGGCCCTTGTCGATCTCGGTACGGATGTCCTTGTCAGATAGCAGCACGCCATCGAGGTTACGTGCTCCCGCCGGAGTCCTCCCAATCCTGCCGCTGGAGTCCCCCGCCCTCCTCCCCTTACTGCGCCTTACCGCGTCGCCCGGGCCGACCCCGGCGCCACCTCGGCCGGTACCGAGTTGCGCAGCCGCCCACACCGCGGGCAGCGGATCAGCCGCCCCGGCCCGAGCCGCTCGACGCCGAGATTCTGCATCGGGAACGTGCTGGTGCTGAACAGGTGCCCCTCGGCACAACGAACGACGGTGCGCTGCTCCATCGATCCCCTTCCCACGCTTCCCCAACTTCCCCAACGCGGCAGCCCCCGGCACGCGGGCGACCTCACCGCAGGACAGCGTCACATTAGGGGATGTTCCGGACATCCCCCGCCAAGGCTCGCCGCCGCCCACCCTCCCGCCCGGCCGGTGTACGGCACTCGCCCCGGGATGGGGTACCATAGACCATGATCGAGCCGTTCTTGACGGCCCATCACGCGGGCGTAGTTTAATGGTAGAACATGAGCTTCCCAAGCTTATAGCGCGAGTTCGATTCTCGTCGCCCGCTCCAGTGCAAAGCCGCAGGTCATGGACCTGCGGCTTGTTTGTTGTCTGGACCAATTTGGGTCAGTCGTGCCAGATTCGTGCCAGATAGCGGCTGACGCGGCGTCAGGTTAGCGGGATTTCGGTCACGGACCGTACCTCCAGGCCTGCGCGGGTGGCAGGTGTCTCAAATGATGAGACCGACTTTCTATGATCCGCGTCACGCTATTGCCTGAGGTGGATGGGTGATCCACACGGCGGGCAGCCGGTCCTCGATCACGGCGAGCGGTCCGACCCGCTTGTAGGCGCTCGACAATTCGAGCGCTCGATGGAGTTGCCAGGGTCCGATGTCACCCAGCGGTGCCGAGGGCCTCGGCGAGGCGGATGTCCTGTTCGGGCGAGAGCCCGAGGCGCGCCGTGCGCGGGCTGTAGGTGCCGCCGCAGCGAAGGACCCGGCTGGTCTCGGTGGCGGAGCCGCCGCTGAGCGGGGAGCCGGCTTCGAGGTACCAGGTCTCGCCATCCCAGAAGGGGTGGTCGAGCAGGGCCCCCGCGAGGGCCGCCCTGGCCTCCGAGGGAGTGCCGATGCTGGCGAGGGCGCTGGCGATGGTCACGGTGGCGTCCGCCGGGAGGTCCGCATCGCCGAGGACGGGCAGCAGGAGGAGCAGGCGAGCGTGCGGATCGGTGATCTCTGATCCGTCGCCGGGGTGCCATGCGATGTGGGCCAGTTCGCGCCAGGCGAGGCCGGGGCCGGAGAAGTGACCCTCGATGCTGGCCAGCGGCACCGTACGGTTCCAGTCCGGGTGGAAGAGGTAGTAGTCGATCCCGGCGTCGTCGGGGAAGTTGCGGTGGACGATCAGGATGGTGTGGCCGTTCTGCATGGGCAGCCGGACGACGGGCCAGGCAGCAGGGTCGGAGAGGCGCTCGTAGGCCGCGTCGGAGTCCGCGCCGTCGGCGCCGAACAGTGCGGGATCAGGCTCGAAGTCCTCACTCTCCGCGAGCCACAGCAGGTACGCGGCCCAGAAGCCGGGGAGGGCGAGCAACTCCTCGCCGGCGAACAGAGGGTCGTTTTCGTGTCCAGGGATCAGCACGGGAGCATGCTGGCACTCGGCGCCGACACGATGGGCAGCTGTGCCGTCGCCGGGGTGATAGCAGGTCGGGGCACCACGGTCAGCCGTGGGCATGCTGATGTTTCGCTGGGCTGCCGTTCGAGCAGGCCGAAGATCAAGTCACTCAGATCAGCAGATCTTCGAGGCTGCGTATCGCTGGTGCCAGCGGCGACGACTTTGCGGGTGTGGCGGAGTTGAGAAGCGGAAGCTGCAGCTGCCTGCGTCAAGCTTCGGGCCGCCGCTGGTCCCGGCTCGAATCGGGACCAGCGGCTACTCATCAGCGCGCCGTGGCGATACGAGGCAGCGCCTTATTCCGTGCGGGGCCGACGGCTCTACCTATACGTCCCTCGATCCGCCGGACAGTCCCGACCGGGGTGCCGTCATTGAGTGGAATGACATATACGGTTGACCAGTCGAGGGTCTTACCAAGATCCCTCAGATGCTGGGTGATGCGCTGGGAGACCCCGACGACGGTCGAGCCAACGTAAAGGACTTGCCCGGACCAGGCGCAAATGACATAGACAGCCTTCGATGGGCGGACGGGAATGTCTGTCGTAAATGGAAACGGACCAGTCGGCCCTTGAGCATGCAGCCACTCGCCGGCATAGGAGGCGAGAGAGGCGAGCCGTTCCGGCGTCATGAAGTGGTCTCAACAGTGTCGGAGTCCTCATCCTCCCAGGCCTCGACAGCGCTGTCGGGGTCGTCCAGGTATTCGGAAACCCAACTGTCCTCGCGCCGCGCAGTGGCTCGGCCGTTCTTGCTGTTTCGGCGCTGCCAGGTTCGGCCCCAGTAGACGAGGTCATCCGTGGTGGAGGCCAAGACGTTCTTCCACTCGTTTACATGGTTCAGATCGACGCCGACGGTTTCGACGTGGTCGGCACCATCGGCCGCCTTGACCGCCCGCATGGCCGCCATGGCTTCCCCGACAGCCCTCACAGCAGCGCCGAGAACGGCGGCAGCATCACGCAACGCGTCGTCAGGGGTGTTCGTGGAAGAGGGGCGAGCCGGCGCTCCTGCCTTGGGAAACGTCGAGCGTAGGTAGACATCGTTAAGGGTTTGGTCCTGTGCACGATCCTCGGTCAGGCGGATGGTGCCGTCCTCATTCACGGCACGGAGGGTACGGCGGCCATCGCTGTGGTCGACGATGGCGCGGTGAAGCTGACGGATGCCAAGGCGTGAGGTGAGCATTGTGTCAATCACCTCGCCCGGGCGCCGTCGGTCGTCATCGTTCGGATTGTCGCGGCTGCCGCGGTCGGCCCACAAAGACAGCGTCGCGATGAGTGGGTAGGCGGCCCGGGCCGCGAGTTCCAGGCGTGCCCTCCGAGGAGTACTTGCCGGATCGTCTTCGAACTCGTCTAGCGCATCGACAAGAACGTCGTCGGCATTGCGGTGTGTAGGGGTGAAGTGGTTGTCGCGTACGGAGACGAAGCCATGCTGCATGTAGCGGCGGACGCGATCAGGGCTAGCTCCTTCTCCAGCCACCGACCTCACGATCAGTGCCACTGCCAACTTCACGCGGAAGTTCTTGGTGATCCGCTTGCGAGTCGACTGGCGGGTTACTGCGTCGCGAATCGCATCGCGGAGGGCTTGGTCGTCGCGTGTGAACAGCGCGATGATCTCGGCGGCCCGAATTGCAGGATCGGCAGGGAGGTGGGCCTTCGTCGCTTCCGAGCGACTAATGGCGCCCGCAAGCCATCGCCGACGCCGTGAGGTGAGGATGCGCCGATCCTCCATCACCGTCAGCGCCTCGTCCGCGAGGGACTCCAGTTCTGGTCCCTCACCCCATTCCTTCGGGGCGTCGACGTGGCGGAGTGCCACGAGAGACTTGACCGCTGAGGAGAACCGGTCCGGGCCTCCTGGCAATGGCCGGTACCCGACGAGAATGAGCGCCGGCATGGTTTCGCAACGCAGCGCTTCGGACTGCTTGACTGTGGGCCCCTGCTCGAGCGCGGTGTTCAGTTCCTTGATCCGGGACCGCATGAACGTGTCGGACTCAGCCTTCACGACCATGTCGACGCTGTTGGCGTCACCGAGAATGTCGTGAGCGGCGGTAGTACGCGAGGACCCTTCGGCCGTAGTGACCGCCCAAAGGTCGGAGATGTCTTCAGCCGTGTGGACATAGCGGTTGGCGACCAGCCATACCTCGGTCAGCACTCCTTGGTTGCGAATCGAGTACCGCCAGTCGTTCGCGTCCAGTACTGCGCGCGCTGCAAGGGCTGAGGCCCAGGTCATGTGCTCTGCTGATTCAACCTTGACTTCGAGGTGGGGCGTGGTGCCGGTACTTGTGGGATCGTCAACCGGAGCAAACCGGGACTCCTCGTCAGTCCCCGGTTCAACCGCAACTGGGTGCCGACGGGCATCACCGATACGGGGGTTGCGAATGTCCGGCAGCGTCCGCCGTGTCCACACTCGCGCTCGGACAGCCAGAAGGACGCCGCCAGTGATCGCGAGCTCCGTAGGGATCTCGATCGAGCATCGAAGCTCGGCGGGGTCGACGACTGCGTTTGCAATGCAAGAAGCAGCTTCAGAGTTGAGGCCGAAGGCGTCGACGAGCTTCTCGGCGGCCTTGCGACGTGCGGCGATTGGAGCAAGTTCAGGGAGCTTGTTCACCGGCCGCGGCGGAACGTGATCATGGATAACGGCCGTCTCTTCGAAGATCGTAGTCACGATTTATCGCCCTTCCTGGGCGTAGGCAGGCACGCCGAAAGGGGCAAGGAACGAAGAAGAGCATCACGTCCGCTTACTCCCGGCGTACCACACGGATGTGGACCATGCCCGGGAGTCGGACGGCAAATGCCGTCAGGCGCATCCCCTCAGACTTGACCAGGGCAAGCCCTGGTGTGATCTTCGGCGGCAACGTGGTGCTCGGCAGGGTCTGCGGTGTGAGGAGGCATGCCTCCACGTTGCCTACCCCGGGGTTCGCCCCGAGGCGACCTTGCTCCGCTCCACGCGTCGCAGGCTTTCGGCGAGATTAGCACACGGTCCGTCAACTCTTGGGACTCGGAGGGGAATCAATGGCTACGGTTTGGTTCGCACCGCCTCGGTGCAGCGCGGTGCGGGGGTGAGGCTCGCCCACCTGGCGGCTTGCCACGCTCTGGTCGCCTGGGTGCTCAGACCTCCAGTTGTAGAGAAGTCCGCCGCACCCTGTTTTCTAAGAGGGCAGTGGCAGCGCGCAGGACGCCGACGTGCGAGAGCCCGGTCAGCAGGTGGGGCTGGCCGGGCTCCCTGGCCATCGAGGCTTCTACGCTTCGCGAACTTCTCCAGTGGTCTCGGAGGGGGCGTGCCGACGGCGTGTCCGGATGTCGACGACGGCGGCGCTGATGCCGTTGGAGATCTTGGTCTGCTGCTCAGCGGTGGCGTGCTGGTAGATCAGCGCGGCTCGGACGGAGGAGTGGCCCATGTGGGCCATGAGGTCCTTGAGGCTGACGCCGGTGCTGGCGGCCAGGACGTTGCCGGTGTGGCGCAGGTCGTAGAAGTGGAGGTCGTCCATGCCGATCTTCGCGCGGGCCTTTCGCCACTTGCGGCCGAAGGTCGAGCGGCGGAACGGGGCTCCGCGCTCGCCGACGAACAGCAGGCCGTCGTCCCCCTCCTGCGCGTAGCAGGCCAGGTGATGCTCGAACTCCGGGACGATCTCGGGCGGGATCCCGACCGGGCGCTTGCCGGCCTTGGACTTCGGATCCCCCACGGCCCTCTCACCGGTGGTCAGTTCGGGTGCCGCGCGGCGCACCCACACGACCTTCTTGGCCAGGTCGACATCGCCCCGGCGGAGTTCGGCCTGCTCCTCGGGGCGCAGGGCCATGAATGCGGCGATGAATACCATGAGCTGCCAGCGCGGGCCCATGAGGTCGGCGAGCTGGAGGACCTGCTCGATGGTCGCGTGCGGACGCTCGGCGGCTTCCTCCTTGCCGCCGCCCTTGACGCGGCAGGGGTTGCGACGGATGAGGTCGTCGTCGACGGCGGTCTCCATGATGGACTTGAGCTGGCGGTAGCACTTGGCAGCGGTGGTCTTCTTGCCGGCCTTGCGCAGCGCCGCGCGCCAGGCCCGCACCTGGGGAGCGGTGATCTCCTTCAGTTCCAGCTCGCCGAAGGCCGGTGCCAGGTGCAGCCGAAGGTTGCGGCGGTAGAGCTGCTCGGTGAGGGGAGCGAGGTCGCGCTCGTCGATCCAGGCGGTGGCGTAGAGAAGGAAGTTGACGGCTCCCGCGTTAGGGTCGCGCCACTGCTCGCGGCGTATGTCGGCCTCGGTCTCGACGAGCCACGCCTCGGCGTCGCCCTTGGTGGCGAAGGTCTCCTCGGCGTTGTGCAGGAGGCCGTCGGGGCCGGGGTAGCGGGCCTGGAAGCGGCCGGAAGGGAGCTTGCGGACGGAGCCCCAGCGGCGCCGGCGACCGGAGTTGTTCGCCATCAGGCAGTCCTCCCGAAGCGCGAGCGGCCGGAGCGGACCGAGCGAATGGCCGGGACCGTGCTGGCCTCGATGTAGGCGGCAAGCGCGCTCTCGGAGATGCGGACGTGGGTGCCGATCTTGGCGAAAGCGATGCGGCGCTCGGCGATGAGGCGGCGGGGGAAGCGCTCGCTGGTACCCAGGCGCTCCGCGACCTGGGCGACAGTGAGGTACTGCTCGGGCATGCGGCTCCTCGCACGGTGGCTGACGGGCTGCCGTCGGCCACCGCGTTGCGGTGTCAGTGATGTGCGGTTGGGGAGGGCGCTCCAGAGCGGGAGCGGTGAAGGGGCGACCGGCCAGCGGGGCGGGCCGCCAGGAACCTGACCAGCCGAGACCGTCGGTGGTCGGTGCGGGAAGCTGTGTCAGCGGCCTTGTGGCAGAGGAGCGTTGGGGCTCGGCGGAGACAGCTGGAGAAGAACCGCCAACTCGGTCCGGGATGCGTGTTGGTGGCGGTTGGGACACGCGTGGTGTCGGCACATGGGAAGTCCTCTCGGCGGCGCTTTCGGCTATGCGCCGTCGTGGTCGACGGGTCCAGGGATGGGGCTTGCTATGGGGTTGTAGTCGGGCCGTGGGTCTCGGCGTTCGTAGCGCCGGGGCCGGTGGCGTGGGTGAGCGGAGGGGAGGACGGCGGTGCTGGTTGGCTGGACCAGTCCGCGGCGTGGGTGTGGAGGTTAGCTCGTGGTTCCGGCCGGACCAAGCCGCTGACGAGGTGTTCGCCGTGCGCGTGAGTGGTCCAGTTCGGCTACCAGCTGCGTTCGCTCGCCTGAGGAGGAAGACGGCCCTCCTGGCGGGCGATGCTGAGGCTGACGGTGTACTCGTCGAGGGCCTCGTACGCCTCGGGGTGCTGGTCGGCGTAGGCGTACAGGGTGCTCTCCGCGGTGTCCATCTCGTCGAGGGCGTCCTGGGCGCGGTGGGCGGCTTCCCGGAAGATCTCGAACAGATGGAGCATCTTGGCATCGACGGCGCCGCCGGACGGGCCGACGAGCTCGACGAGAGTGATGCCGAAGACCTTGGCGAAGCCGATGGCCTCGTCCAGGTTGATGCGCCGGGGTGGCTCGCCGCTCTCGATGCGCCAGACGGAGGACTGGTTGATTGGGAAGCCGGCCTCGGACATGCGGCGGGCGACCTCGGCGGTGCTCCAGCCGCGGCTTTCGCGTTCCATCTTGAGGCGCTGGGCAGCGTTCTCCTCGCCCGCCAGTCGGGGGTTCTTGGACTCGGGTCCTCCGGTGGCGGCCATCTATCCTCCTCGCATTAGCTCGATGCGGCTTGCAATCCCGTCGCCGGGAGCATATCGTGATGCATAACGAGATGCAAGCAACTCGCTGCGCATCGCGCCTGGGGTGGGTTGCCGCCTGTCCCAGGAGCGGGGCGCGCGCATCGCGAAGGGGGATCGAAGCCGGTGGCCAGCCACCCCGGCCGAGAGAACCCCGGCAAGGCAAGGGCCCCAGGTGCTACGAACACCGGGGGCCCGACGCAGATCCTCGTAACAGCCCATCCCTGGACGTGTCGACCAACGGTGGAGCCGGGTAGCCGCCCGGCGCCGCCGAGTGAGGAGTCGCTGTGCTCAACAGTACGGGCTTTCACCCGCCCGTTGCACCCCCGCCGGGCATCCCGGCGTTCCGCCGCGCTGCAGGTGCGCCCGGCCGCGGCCTGACGCCGTCCGGGCTGACGTTCGGCCAGCCGCTGCTTGGCGTGGACGGAACGTCGGCGCGGGTCGGCGAGGGGAGCGCTCACTCCTGATGCGCATCAATCGCAGCCGCCACGAGCGCGGCTTCATTGCCCTGCCCAACACCCTGCTCCAGGACCGCAGCCTGTCCTACACCGCCCGCGGTCTGCTGGTCGACCTGCTGTCGCGCCCGGACGGCTGGCGTGAGGACGGTCGGCGGATGGCCGACACCAGTCCCCAGGGCCGCACCGCCGTCTCCAAGGCGCTGCGGGAGCTGGCAGAGGCCGGCTACTACCGGGTGGAGAAGGTCCGCCAGCCGGACGGCACTTTTATCAGCGTCGCCCACGTCTACGACACCCCGCAGATTCCAGCTTCTCCGGGTCGCCTCGTTCCGGGCTCCGGTCGTGCAGCCGCCGATGCGGCTGGCACCAACCCCGTAAAGGACCGGGAGAAAGAACCCTCCCTCCCCGAGCCTCCGGCGGGAGCGCAGCCGCGCAGCGGCGACGCGCTCGAGGGGGAGGGCGGGAGGGACACCTACAGCGACTCCACCACCTCCACCGACGAAGCCGGCCAGGATGCGGTGGATCCGTCGATCCGGGAGAGCGTCGCCACACTGTTCCGCGTCCTGCGGCCCGAACCGCGTCTGCGCGTCGGGGCGGTGGAGGCGCTCGAACTCGCGCCGCTGGTGGCCAGGTGGCTGGACCAGGGGCACAGCGAGCAGGACCTCGCACGCGCCGTACTGCCGGGGCTGCCCGCTCGCGTGCACTCCCCGGTGGCCCTGCTGCGCGACCGTCTGGTCCGCAAGCTCCCGCCACCGCCACAGCCCGTTGCCGCCGCACCCGCGCCGGTGCCTCGCTGGAGCGAGTGTCCGACCTGCGCCGACCCCGTGCCGCACGAGGGGATCTGCCGTGCCTGCGCGGGCCTGGCCCCGCGTCCGGTTGCGGTCGGCGAGGGCCAAGCCGCGACCGTACGTGGCATGGCCAAGGTCCGAGCCGCACTCCGCGCCAGCGCTACGCGCACGGCACCCGCCGCAGGCTGACCTTCCTTCTCCCCACGCCCAGCGGGAAAGCCGGGCGTTCCCTCACCCTGCCCACCCTTCACCTCGCCATCGCCCGGCCGCTGCCCCACGCCCGCCTGCGGCCAGGCCACCTTGGAGCACACCACCTTGACCACCCTGTCGATACCGCATACCCCCACCCCACGCGCCCGCGTCACTGTCTGGGACCGCCTCGCGGTCGCCCTGCTCGGCGTCATCGGCTTTGCCCTGTCTTACGACGCGCTGCAGCAGATGGCCGTCGCGATCCACGTGCGTGGCCCGCTGACGTACGTGTTCCCACTGACCATCGACGGCTTCATCGCCTACGGGGTTCGCGCGCTGCTCGTCCTGCGCGAGGCTCCGTGGCCGGCCCGCGCCTACGCCTGGACCCTCTTCGGCGGGGCCACTGGCGCCAGCGTGTGGGCCAACGCCCTGCACGCGGTCCGCCTCAACGAACTACCCATGCTGAGCAGCCGGTTGCGGCTCGGAGACAGCGTCGTCGGCCTGCTGTCCACGCTCGCGCCACTCGCGCTCGCCGGCTCCGTCCACCTGTACATCCTGATCGCCCGTCACGCCCCGGCGGTCCGCACCTCCCACGAGGCGCGGTCCGCGGAAGGCGATCAATGCGGAAGTGGGAGCCGCAGTTCCGCCGACCCGTGCGGATCTGGGGACCGTGCTACCGCCCGGTCCGCAGAGCTCGACGGCCTCGACGGCCTCAGCGCCGATCACGGTCCGGTCATCACACCCGGCGAGGCTGCCGTCCAGGGCTGGTCCACCAGTTCCGCCGGGGCCTCGCCGAGCGGCCCGTCCAGCCCGGAACACGCGCGGGCCGAGGATGGTGTCGCCGCCGACCTCGCAGGTCACAGGCCGGGCGGATATTCCGCTGGGCTTCAGGTGACCAAGCCCGCTGGGCGACCTCCGGGCGCCTCGCTGGACGAGCTTGTCGAGATCGGCCGCGCGGCATGGCGCGCCTCGGGGCGCCTGAGCCGCACGGTCGTGGACGACGCGGTCCGCGCGCGAGGGACCACCCTGGCCAGCACGCGGCTCACCAAGGTCATGGACATCCTTCGGGCCGAGGAAGAAGACGCCGCCGAGCAGCTCACCCTCGGCTGATCCGCGCAGGCGGGGCGGCTGCCGGACCGAACCTGCAGCCGCCCCGCCTGCGAAGTCCGGCCGGGCCAAACCGCCAACGCCCTGATGCTGACCATCGCGCCCACAGCCCGCCCCAGGAGCGCACCTTGCACGACACCCGCCAGATCTCGACCGACCAATCCGAGGAGGCTGTAAGCTCCGTGGAACGCAACGCAGTTGACCACCTCTCTGCCCCTGGCGGAGCAAGCGAGTGCGTACGGGGCCCCTACGGGGCCACGCACGCGAATGTCCACGCCCAGGGGGGCGTGGACGAGCCGGTGCTGCCGAGGGCGGCAGCACCGGAGCTCCACCGCGAGGGCACGGCGAAGCAGGAGGAGACGCTCGCCGTCGAGCCGTCCACGCCCGCCCGCGCTGCTGACCGAGCTGAGCGTGCCAGCACGCGCCGTCCCAAGCGCCGCCGACGTGACAACGAGAACCCCAAGACGAAGAAGCTCGGCTTTCGCTGCACCGCAGAGCGGGAAGCGCAGATCAAGCGGCTCGCGCAGGCGGCCAGCCTGAACGTGGCCGACTACCTGGAGCGCCAGGCCCTGACCGTCGACGGCGCCGGCATGGTGACCCGCGACGAGCAGCTGGACGAGGCCGTGCAGGCGCTCGATGCTGTGCGCTTCCAGGTTGGCCGGGTCGGCGTCAACGTCAACCAGATCGCCTACCAGCTCAACGCTCAGATCGGCATCGACCGCGGCCCGGCGCAGGTCACTCTGGAGAAGGCCAGGGAGCTGATGGTCGAGATCCGCCGGGCCGCCGCCCAGGTCGACGCCTCGGCGATGCGCGTGGCGCGGGCCGGCCGCCGGTGATCACCACTGCCCGATCCGGTAAGAACACGCTCAAGGCGCTGCAGTACCTGTACGGCCCTGGCAGGCGCAACGAGCACACCGACCCGCACCTCGTCGCGTCCTGGGACGGCTTCGCCCCGGACCCGGGCCGCGACCCCGAGGCCACCCTGGCCCAGCTGCGGGACGTCCTCGACCTGCACGTCATCCGCTACGGCCAGCCGGTCAAGAAGCACGTCTACCACCGCATGGTCCGCGCCGACCCGTCCGACCGGAACCTGAGCGACGAGGAGTGGGCGGACATCGCCCGCCGGATCGTGGCCGCCACCGGTATCGCCCCCGACGGCGATCCGGACGGCTGCCGGTGGATCGCCGTGCACCACGGGGACAACCACATCCACATCCTCGCCACTGTGGTCCGCGCCGATCTCACCCAGGCCCGCCTGCGCGGCGACCAGTACCGGGCCGAGACCGAACTCACCGAGATCGAACGGCAGTACCGGCTCAAGGACCTGTCCGACACCCGAACACCCGAGTACCGGGCCGCGATCCCCAAGCGCGCCAAGGCAGCTGAGCTGCGCAAGGCCGAGCGTCTGGGGCAGGAGGAGACCGGGCGGGCCCGGCTGCGGACCGGTGTGCGCCGGGCCCTGGCCGGCGCCGCCACCGAGGAGGAGTTCCTTGCCCGCCTCACGATGCAGGGGATCCAGTTCGAGGTCCGCCGTCTGCCCTCCGGCGACGCCAAGGGCTACAAGTTCGCCCTGCCCACGGGTGATCCGGGTGGTCCGGTGTGGTTCTCCGGCAGCCAGCTCGCCGCCGACCTGACCCTGCCCAAGATCCACGGGCGGTTCGCCATCGGCGTCGACGAGCCCGCACCCAGCCGCCCGGGTGATCAGGGGCGGTCGGTCGCGGTCCGGTACCGGGCCAGCACCACCACTGACCGTGCCGTGCGCACCATCGACGACGAAGCTCGGGCCGGTCAGGCTGCCGCGGTGGTCGGCGGCGCCATCGAGGTGCTCGACACCCTCGCCCTGACCAGCCCAATCCTGTCCCGAAAGGAGATCAACCAGGCTGCCCGGGCCTTGGAGTTCACCGCCGTCGCCCGCACCCGCGCCGCCCGCACTGAGGTCAGGGCGATGCGCTCCGCTGCCCGGGAACTCCTCTACGGCGGTCCCGCCGGCGGAAGCGGCGAGGAGGGAACGGCCGCCGCCACGGTCTTGTCCAGTCTGGTGCTGCTGGCGATCGTCATCGCCAAGTGGCATGCCGCCCAAGGAAACCAGCGCCAGGCCGAGGCCGCGCACGCGGCAGCCACACATCTGCGTGCCGCCTACGGCAGGCATGCCGGACGCCCGATCGCCCTGCTCGACACCCGGGGCCGCCAGCTCCCGGAGCCGGTCCGAGAGCGGCAGGAGACAGCGGTCCGCCAGGCGCTGCCCGCCGACCAGGCCGCCCGGGTGCTCGCCGAGGACGGCTGGGCGGCGCTCGCCGCCACCCTGGCCGAAGCCGAACAGGCAGGCCACGACCCGCAGGCCCTGCTCGCCCAGGCCGCCGGTCAGAGGGAGTTGGCCAGCGCCGACTCGCCCGCCGCCGTGCTGACCTGGCGCGTCCGGCATAACACCGGCCTCCCGGCGCCCGCGCCGAAGGCCACAGCGGAGGAACGCCGTACCAATGCGGCTCGCTCCAGGAGCGCCACCGGCCGCACCACCGCACCGGCAGGCACGGTCGCGCAGCCGCCTCGGCCGCCAGCGCCGCCCGCACCCGACCAGGTGCGCCGCACGCGCTGACCAACCCCTGGTGGGCGGGTGCCAGCACCATCGCACACCCGCCCACCATCCCGCCCTGCCGGCAGCTACGAGGCCAGCAGGCTCTTCTTCCCGTGTCCGTCCGTCGCCCAGCCGGTGGGGGGCGGATCCGCACATCCTCACCAGTGATGGAGACAGCTTCTTGAGTTCGATCCCGGTCGTGCAGCGCACCGTGTTCTCGACTTCCCGCACTGCGGAGTTCCTGGATTGGCGGGCCCTGCAGTCCCAGACCGGACAGCCCCGCGAGCGGTTCGGCGACGTCGTCATCAAGGAACTGCTCGACAACGCCCTCGACGCGGCGGAGACCAAGAGCGACCGCCCCGAGATCGGCCTCGCAGTGTCGTGGGCCGACGGTGTGGCGCGGGTTTGTGTGACGGACAACGGGCCCGGCATGCCGGGCGAGGTGGTCGAGCGGATCCTGGACTTCTCCCGCAACGTGTCCGACAAGGAGAGCCTGCGCTCGCCGACCCGCGGAATGCAGGGCAACGCGTTCAAGACCCTGCTCGGTATCCCCTACGCGCTCGGCATCGCCGAGCCGGTGGTGGTCGAGGCGCTGGGGGTGCGGCACGAGATCGCGGTGTCCGCAGACCCCTCGGGCGACGTCGCCACCCGCCACACCAAGGCCCCCTCCAGCCGCACCACCGGCACCTCGGTCACCGTGCCGCTGCCCGCGGACCAGGTCACGGCCGAGAAAGCGGCGGGCTGGCTGCAAAAGTTCGCCCTCGTCAACCCGCACGCCCGCATCGTTGACCACGCTCAGACCGAAGGCGCAGAGGAGGCCGGAATTTACGAGCCCACCGCGCCCAAGGGGTGGCGCAAGCCCCTGCCCACCGACCCGACCAGCGCACACCACTACGACGAGGCCGCGATGACGAAGCTGGTCTTCGCCCACATCCGCGAGCACCGCCGGGGTGGTGCAGACCTGACGGTTCGGGTGTTCACCAACACCTTCGCGGGCCTGACCGGTTCGGCCAAAGCCAAGAAGGTCGCCGAGCAGGTTCCCGCGATTACGCACCTGTCCAGGTTCGAGGAGAACCCGGACCAGATCCCGGTGCTGCTGGCCGCCATGAAGCACCACAGCAAGCCGCTCACGCCCTCCTACCTCGGCCAGGTCCCCCGCGACCACTACACCCACGTCCTCGACCACGCGTTCGGCGTCGAGGAGGCCTGGTTCGCGCGCAAGCAGCTGACCGACGCGGCGGGGATCCCGTGGAGCATCGAGGTGGCCATCGCCCGCACGAAGCGACCCGGCGCCGTGTGCTTCGCCGTGAACTACTCGGCCACCTTCGGCGACCCGCTCGCCCAGACCCTGCTGCTCGGCGACAGCGTCACCAGCACCGGGGTGCGATCGTTCCTGTCCCAGGCTGACGCCGTCCCCAACCTGGGCAACCAGTCGCGCCGGGCAGCCATCGTCCATCTGGTCTGCCCGGTCCCGCAGTTCACCGACAAGGGCAAGACCGCGCTCGTCGTCCCGCGCGAGGTCGCCGACGCCTGCGCGAAGGCCCTCACCGCTGCGACGAAGGTGTTGGCCAAGGACCAGCGCTCCAAGCAGGCCGCCGACCGGCGTGAGCAGCGGGCTGCCGAGCGCGAGTACAAGGCCAACACCGCCAACCTGACTGCGCCGAAGGTGTCCAAGAAGGACGCTGTGTTCACGGTCATGCGTGAGGCCATCGCCCAGGCCCGAGGCGCCGAGGGCCTGTCGTTCTCCGCGCACACCCTGTTCTACAAGATCCGGCCGCTCGCGCTGAAGCTCCTCCCCGTCGGGGCCAAGCTCAACGCCCCCTACGTCGAGCAGCAGCTGATCCCCGACTGGGAGCGCCAGAACGGACCCGTCCAGGGCCTGTACCGCGAGCCGCGCGGAACCCTGCACCACCCCCACGACCCCGACGGAACGCGGGACGTGCGCCTGGGCACCCGCGAGGTCCAGCGGTACGTCCCGCCGAAGTGGAGCTACAACAAGATCCTCGTCATCGAGAAGACGGGCCTGTGGCCACCTGTGCGCGAGTCCGGCATTGCCGAGAAGTACGACATGGCCGTCATCACCAACGAGGGCTACGGCACCGAGGCATGCCGCGAACTGCTCGCCAAGATGCCCCCCCGGCGACGTGCAGATCTTCGTCCTCCACGACGCCGACCCGTACGGCTACAACATCGCCCGCACCCTCGGCGAGGAGACCGCCCGCATGCCCGACCACCGCGTGGAGGTCATCGATCTCGGCCTGACCGTCGACGACGCCACCGCCAAGGGACTGGAGGCCGAGCCCGACACCCGCGACGCCGCTCTGCCCGCCCGCATCCTGCCCCACCTATCCGACACCGCCCGCCACTGGTTCACGGGCGAGCCCTTCGCCTGGCGCCCGAACGGCGAGCCCGCCAAGTGGCGCTACCAGCGCGTCGAACTCAACGCCTTCTCCTCCCCCGAGCTCATCGCCTACATCGAGGAAGGACTCGCCCGCCACCAAGCCCTCGGCAAGGTCGTACCGCCCGACGGCCAGCTGTGGTCCATCGCCCGACAGCGCGTGCGGCACCGCGTCGTCGAGGCTGTCGGCGAGGCGATCGACGCCATGTTCCCCATGGACCGGCTCGTCCAAGCGGTATTCGCCGGCCTCGACACCGACCAGATCACCGCCATCGGCTCAGCCGACCTCGCCCAGCTCCACGCCGACCGCCCCGCCCTCTCCTGGGAAGACGCCGTCACCACCCTGGTCGACAACCGGATGCCCGACGACCCCTACCTCACCGCCCTCGCCCGCCAGGCCGTAGCCGAGCAACAGGCCACCGACAGCCGATAGCCAGCACACCCCGACGGCTGCCGCCCTCACCACCGGAGGCGGCAGCCACCGGCACGGGTGTCGGTTCGATGTCCATTTCGCCTGCCGGGATCCATTCAACGGCGGTGCGTCATATGGTCCTTGCTGCTCCGCAGCCGATGCGAAAGGACCGCATGACCGACTACGACCACGACTTCTACAACCCCGCCCCCGAACCCGCCCGCAACGTCGTCCTCGCCGTCCCGCACCCCGCCGAGCTCAACCCCCGCGGCATCACCATCACCTGCCCGCGTTGCCACGCCCGCCGCGACTGGCTCCTCCTGAACGTCGGCCCCCAGGTCTTCGTGCGCTGCCGCTGTGCCCACGAGTGGCGAGAGCGTGACCTGGAGGCCGCCGACGTTACCGCCGCCCGAGGCGACATCGAGGACGAGCGGGAGTGGGAGTCGTTCGAGGAGATGTACTGCGGCCTCGGGTTCGATGGCCTCTTCCGGTACACCTACCTCGGCTAGGGCCGGGGGGGGGGGGGGGGGGGGGGGGGGGGGGGGGGGGGGGGGGGGGGGGGGGGGGGGGGGAGGGGGGGGGGGGGGGGCGGGGGTGGTGTGCGGAAGAA
>NZ_JBVHLF010000024.1:0-50933 GCF_055559155.1 Kitasatospora sp. NPDC024654 | reverse complement strand
TTTTCCGTTCGAGACCCCGTGGCGTGGGGAGGCTGTGGCGGCGGGGGAGGGGCCCCCCCCCCCCCCCCACAAAACCCGGCCCATTCTCGACGCGGCAACCAGTTGTCTACTTCCTGGGGCACGACGCGGCTCAGACCGGTTCAGCTGTCGTCTCCGATTGGCACTCGCGTCTTGTGCGTGCTCCAACGGCCTCGTGCCGGTACTACGCCTGTGCGTGGGCTTGGATGAGCCCGTACTTGCCGCTGGTTCGCCACGGCTCCCCAGTGGCGTCGAGCCCGGCGACTGCCGGTCCGTTGAGGCCGACGATGACGTCCGACTTCAACGTACGAAGGGCCGCTACCGGGGACGGAAAGTGGCCGGCCCTCTCGGCGAAGGGGGCCGTGGCGTCCCACAGCTGATCCCCGACGAGGCGGCGGTAGTTGAGATCGCCCTTGAGGATCGTCATCGCGGCGCCGGAGAGCTCGGCCCTGAGATCGGCGGGCATCTCCTGGAACGGCAACGGCGCGCAGAAGAACTGGTGCGTGCGGATCACGAGCGTGCCGTTGTTCATCGCGTCCCAGAGCTGGCGTCCGATCCGTTCTGCCTCCTGCTCGGGCGCGGTGCGAAGGCGCTCGACGGTGGCAAGGACGTCTGCGGTGGTCGCGTCCGACACGTAGTAGGGGGAAGGCTTGACGTACAGGGCGACCTCGGCGGCCAACCCACTCGTGAGGAGGTGGTCTACCAGTACGAGGTCCGGCAGCAGCTCCCGCCCGGCGTTGTCCGCGATGACGCAGACCTTCGGGGTGCTCGCAGCAGCCAGGGTGGACCATAGGAGAGTGCTGTCGTCCGCGATCAGAGCAGAGGGCTGTGTGTCCCCCGCCGAGGCGGTGATCTGGAAGCTGAGGTCCGCCCGGTTGCCCCAGAGCGCGGACGAGAGGAGCACGTCGGCTCGCTTCTCGGTCGACAGGGAGGGCAGTTCGCTGAGAGCCGCCAGTTCGGCGTCGACGGCCGAGCCGGCCAGTTCGGCGGTCTTGAACGGTGCGAATGGGTCGATGCCCTGCCAAGTCCCGGGCCGGAAGTAGCCAGTGGCTTCGAGCAGCCTGCGGTAGAAGTAGCTCTCCGCCCACAGGAACGGCGCCTCGCCCCACGGCCGCCCGAACAAGCCCTCGCCCCACTCCAGCCACTGCTGGTGATCGTGGGCGTTCCTGCTGAGCGGCTCCAGTACGCCGCTGGTGCTCTCGGTGAGGAGTTCCTCGATCGCTGCCCGCTCGGTAGGCCCGTACGGCAGTGCATCGAGCACCTGCTGGATGAGCTTCGGGTGCCGCTCGTGGAAGACGTCCCGAGCGAACGAGCCGGGGGTGCCGCTCAGGATCACGGGTGCGCTGGGCATGCTCAGATTCGTCCTTCTCCTCGGCTGTCGGCGGGTTCCGCCACATGATCCACGGTCTGCCCGTGATGGAGCTGCAGCGACGCAGGGCCGGCCGCGCTCCCGACGAGCACGCGGCCCGTACCGGGGTCGGCGGCGGCGCAGTTCAGCGTCGCGTCGACGCGTACCTCGGCGAGTTGGTGTTGGTGGCTGAGCGACCAGGCCCGCACGGTTCCGTCGGCTGCGGCCGACAGCAGTCGGTCGGGATCGTCGCCGAAGGCCATCAGGAGGACCCGGCCGACGTGTCCGGACAGGTGAGCGGTGAACTGGCCGGTTCGGACGTCGCGGACATGGATCTCCCCGGTGCCCGAGCCCACCGCGAGGTGGGCGCCCGCGGCGTCGACGGCGATCGACCGCGCCCATCCTCCGGGGTTCACGAACCGGTTGAGGTGGCGGCCCGTGCGCGAGTCCCAGAGGTGCACGGAGCCGTCGCCGCCGCTCGCCGCGAGCAGGTGACCCTCGGCGTCGAACGCTAGCGACCGCACGCGGCCGGCATGGGCCTGCTGCTCCCACACCAGCGCTCCGGAGGGGAGGTCCCAGCACCGGATGTGCCCGTCGCCGGTGCTGGCGGCGAGCCGGGTGCCGGACCGGGCCACCGCGACGCTCCAGCTCCGGGTGACGTCGTCGTTGAGCCGCAGTGCCCAGCTCTCGTCGTCGAGGGACCAGACGTGGACTGAGCCGTCCCCGCAGGCCGCCGCGACGTACCTGCCACCGGTGGCCACCGACCACACCCGGCCCGCGCTGCCCAGCAGTTCGCGGCGCGACGCGGCGGTGGGCAGGTCCAGGAGTTCGACGTGGCCGTCACTGTGGCCCACGGCGCCGAGGCCGCCGTCGGACGTGATGTGGGTGGACCAGACCGTGTTCGAGCCTTCGGCTACGGTGTGGAGCCCGTCGGGTTCCGACTTCGTCCACAGCCGCAGGGCACCATCCTCGCAGCCGGCGACGACCGTGCCGTCTGCCGCGCAGGCCAGTGCCCGGACCCAGTCGACGCCCGGCGGCATCTGCACCTCGCCGACCGGGCCACCGGCGTCGAACGCCCGGATGACGGCGTCCTCGGTGGCGGCGAGGAGGAGGTCCGACTGGCCGTCAAGGACCACTGAGCGGACGCGTGCGGGAAGGCCGTCCACCCGCCGGACCTGGTTGAGCCTGCCGCCGCTGGTGTCCCAGAGGACCACGGAGCGGTCCCCCGAGCCCGAGGCGAGGAGCCTGCCGGTGCGGGAGAAGGCCACCGACCGGACCCAGTCCCGGTGACCCGCCTTCTCGTCGAGGAGCGCGCCGGTCGCCAGGTCGTAGAGGCGGACGAACTCGTCCTCACCCGCTGCGGCCACGACCCGCGCAGCGGCGTCGACGGAGACCGTCCACAGCGGCGTTCCGCAGGTCGCCATCGAGTGGCTGAGGGCCAATTCCTCGACGTTCCAGACCCGTACGTTCCCGTCCTCAGCTGCTGACAGCAGGTACTGGCCGTCCGGGGTGAAGCTGAGGCAGCGGACTCGGCGATCGTGACCGGCGAGGATTCCGAGAGCTCGTCCCGTGCGGGGGTTCCAGAGGCGGATCAGGCCGTCCTCGCCCGCCGAGGCCAGCAGCGCGCCGTCATAGGTCAGGGCAGTGGCGAACACCCAGCCGGTGTGGGCGTGGAAGGCGTGGACCAGGGTGCGCGAGGCGAGGTCCCACACCCGGACGGCGCCGTCCTCGCCGCCGGAGGCGATGAGGCCCGCAGCGGTCGCGACCGAGACGACGGCGCCCACGTGGCCGGGCCCCGCTGCGGCGGCCCGGGCCCACGAGGTGTGGAAGCCGACTCCGTCGGCGGTCTCCGTGGTGCTGCCGGACGGCAGGTCGCCCGCACGCACGAGGGCGAGGGTCAGCGTCGAGGCCATGTCCTGCGGTGTTCGGAGCCCGTGCAGTAGGTATCCGGCACCGGTCAGCGTGCCCGCCCGGTGCCAGTCCCGGTGCCGGGGATGGGAGTCGGCCCGGAAGGGTTCGACCGTCCCGAGAACTATGGCGTCGGCCGCCAGGGACTGGCTGCCGACGGTGGCCGCCTTGCGCGCCACGTACGAGGTGGACGACAGCAGGTCCACCAGCTCGTCATCGAGTCCGGCCTCGTGCAGGTGGTACGGCAGTTGCTGCCACATGTAGGGGTGGGACGCCGGCAGCTGCGACCAGTCCGCCGCACCGGCGCCGCGGTAGGAATCGATCAACGAGGCGTGCAGGGCTTCCCACTGATCGCCCACCATGTGCTTCAGGTAGGAGCGGAACACGTCGTGCAGGACCACCGCGTCCCGGTCGGCCAGGTACGCGCTGATCAGCGAGCGGTCGGCCAGGATCCGGCAGAACTGGCGGACGGCGCTGGCCGACCAGCCGTGGGACGTGCCCCACCAGTGGGTGAGCACGCTCAGGGGCACCGGGAGCGTGGCGGGGAAGACCGCCAGGGAGAGGTAGCGCTCGCGCAGCGACGAGCCTCCAGTGATCCTCACGCCCTCGTCGAGACTGCGCAGACTGGCGGTGATGGCGTGGCCGATCGCGTTGGAACGCTGGTCCGCGTCCCAGACGTCGAACGCCTGGGGTCCGTGGGCGTGCAGTGCCTGCCTGGCCTCGGTGACGGCCCGTTCGGCCGAGGCTCCCGCAGCCAGGTCGGAGGAGACGTTGGAGCCGACCACGGTGGCCAGCAGCGGCCACCCGCCACACAGGGCCGCCAGCCGGTCGGCGGCCGGCCGGGTCAAGCGGGAGACGGATCGGGTCAGCAGCTCGCTGATCTCCGGAGCCGACATCGGGCCGAGCCGCAGCACCTGCGCCGTCGACGGGCAGGTGCGAATGTTCCTCGTGGTCACGAGGCGGGTGCAGGATGGCGCACCGAAGAGGAACGGGGCCAGGTCCGCCGCCGACCAGACGTTGTCGATGACGAGCAGCACCCGCCTGTCCTGCAGCACGCGGGCCAGGTGGAAGCCGGCCTGCTCAGGGTCGGTGAGTGCGGGGCGGGTTCCGTCGACGTGCACGCAGAGATCGGAGATCAGCTCCACGACGCGGGCGGCGGTGCAGCCTTCTCCTGTCTCCACCCAGAGGATCTCGGGGAACATCTCCCGGACGCCGGGGTCCTCGCACACCTGCGTGACCAGTGTCGTCTTGCCGAAGCCGCCGGGTCCGCACACCGCCAGTACCGGGCTCCTGCCGGATGCGTTCGCCTCGGCCAGCAGGGAGATGACGCTGTCGAAGTCTTCGGATCTGTGTACCAAGCCGGGCTCCGGAGGTGGCGCTAGGACGAAACTTCCCGCAGTGGTCGCTCGATGACAGACGTGCCCGTCGAGGAGCTGTCGGAAGCGGTCCACAACGTCGGGGTCCGCCCGGTCGAGGACTGTGTCGAGCAGTGCCTGCGAGTCGGTCACGGGGAACAGGTGCTCCCCGCCGGCCTCCCACTTGGACACCGTCCGATCGCTGACACCGAGGTGGGCTGCGAAGCCGCGGACGGTCATCCGTAATGCCTCACGAAGAGCCTTGGCCTCACGACCTGACCAACGCTGCACCGTGCCCACTCGAACCCCCGCGATCGGTACTGACGACGCTAGCAGCCTATTCCGAGGCATCCCGGGTCGTACGGGCAATGGTTCAGCACGGGTTCGGCACGAGTACCACAGCCGCGACGAGTGGTGATCCTCTCGCACTGCAGTACCGCGGGGCTCGGTTCGGTGCCGGTTCCACGACGGTGCGACGCGCGGACCTACGCCGGAGCGGGCTCCGGCAGGCAGGCTTTCAACAGCTGCTCAACCCCCCCCGGGCTTCGGCCGGCAAAGCCGTTGGAGAAGCCCCCACTTGGTAATTCGATCACCGTCTCGGCCCATCGCCGTCGCCGGTGACGGAAGGGAACTGATGGACAGCACCCTGGCCCTCCCGGAACAGAGCCCGATCGTCACTGCGACGCCTGCCGGATGGCGGCCCACCGCCGTGATCCTGGACCTCTTCGGAACTCTGGTTCCGGCCCCGGACGATCGCGAGCGCAGCCATGCCGCCCGGAGGATCGCCGCCGAACTGCGCGTGCCGGACCACATCGCCGACCAGGTGCTCGGCAGCAGTTGGCAGGCTCGGCACGATGGCACCCTGAGCACGCCCACCGAGATCGCCGCGCATCTCGCCGAACGGTGCGGGGCACCGGCTGAGTACGTCCCCCAGGTGGAGTCGGTGCTCCGGAAGCTGGCGCCCCGACGGTTGCGTGCCGAGCCGTCAGTGCTGGAGAGCCTCCACACGCTGCGGCGGTCCGGCATCCGGCTGGCGCTGCTGAGCGACGCGGCCCCCGACATCGCCGAGGCGTGGCACCACTCCGAACTGTCCGAACAGTTCGACGTGGCGCTGTTCAGCTGCCGCGAGGGCGCAGTGAAGCCGACCCGGCACCTGTACGCGCGGGTCGCCGAGCGCCTCGGGCACGCCGCGGATTCGGTGCTGTACTGCGGCGACGGTGGTGGCAACGAACTGCTCGGGGCCCTGCGCTGCGGAATGCGGGCGGTGCGGGTGGAACGGCGGGGCGGCACGGACACGCTGGCCTTCGGCGACCCGGCACAGCCCTGGCCGGGCGTCACGCTCAAGTCCGTCGAGGCCCTGCCGACCTGGTTGGGCGTCACGAACTCGGACTGGCAGGAAGTCCGGTGACCGGCGTTGGCACGCTCGTCTGGGAAGCCCAGCGCGGGGAGCCGAACGGTCCGCTACGCCTCGCGCCTGTGCGTCGCGCCGCACTGCCGGCAGACGCCGGGACGACGGACATCCGGGTGCGCTTTTCGGCTCTGTGCGGGAGCGACACCAGCAAGCTCTGCTCGGACTCCTGGGGCGGACCGATACCCGAAGGGTGGGTGCCCGGCCACGAGGTCGTCGGCATCGACGACACCACCGGGAACTGGGTCGCGGTCAACCCGCTGGTCGGATGCGACGCATGTGCCGAGTGCGTCCTGGGCCGCATCCACCTGTGCCCCAACCTGCGACGCATCGGCTGGGACCTGCCCGGCGGCCTGGCCGAGTCCGTTCGCGTTCCCGTGCGGAACGCCGTGCCACTGCCTGCTGGTGCGCCTGATCCGGTTGTGTTCGTCCTCGCCGACCCGGTGGCGGTCGCCCTGCACGGCGTGCGGTGCGGCCTGCAAGCACCACCCTCCAGTGGCACGAGCCGCCTCGGGGTCATCGGCGCCGGCACCCTGGGCATCTGCACCGCCGTCGTCGCGGCCCGAGCCGGATGGGACGTCCTCCTGACCACTCGCAGGCCGGACCACGAAGCGCGGCTCCGGACCCTGTTGGCGGGCACCTCCGTTACCGTCTGCCCGGCTCCGGGTCTCCCCGCGGGCGCGTGCGACGCGGTGGTCGACGCGGCTTCTGGCCAGTCGCCCGCGCCGCTGCTCCAGGCGCTCGAGGCGGTACGGGACGGCGGCACGGTCCTCGTCCAGAACGCCTACGCCCCGCAGGTGCAGCTGCCCACCCCGGTTCGCGAGGTGTTTCGACGCTCACTCACCGTCCGGGGCTCGTACTCCTACTGCCGCGCGAACGACTGCGACGACTTCCGGGATGCCCTCCAACTGCTCGACCAGGACGCGGGCAGCGCATGGGCCACGGCCCTCATCTCCACCCGCTACCCGCTCGCCTGGCTGCCCGACGCCCTGGACGCGCTCCGCCCCGCCGCTGCGCGCCGACCGCTGAAAGTGCTGCTCACTTCCCGTAGCTGACTTCACCCCTAGGAGATCCACGATGCACTCGCCCCCCGTCCCGATCCCCGACCTCGTCCACCTGGTCAACTCACCCGCCGACATCTCCCCGGCTGAGGTCCACAACGGTCTGCTGCACCTGCTCGGGCTGCCCGCCGGCCCGCCCCGTGACGTGATGCTCGGCAGCGTGCTGACCGCCCTGCTCCTGCGCGGACCGCGCCCTGCCGAGGTGGAAGCCGCGATCCGGGCCGCCCGCACGCTGGACCACAGCGCGTGGGAGCCCCTGATGCCGCCGTCGGGGATGCGGCTGGTCGGCTACACCGGCAGCGGGAAGAAGACGTACAAGACGATCAACATCAGCTCGGCTGCCGCGCTGGTCGCCGCAGCGGGCGGCGCACACATCGCAAAGCTTGGCTCGCGCAGCGCCTCCTCCAAGACCGGTTCCCGGGACTTCATGGACGTGGTGGGTGCGCGGTGCGAGTCTCTTTCGCCGCAGGCCATGGTGGACATCGCGGGGGAGTGCGGCTTCGGGTTCTTCTCCATCGAGCACCGGGTGCCGGAGTTTGACCTGCGGTACGGCCGCCGTTTCCAGGCCGTGCACGCCCTGAGCCTGGGCTTCCCCGCCCTGCTGAGCCCGGTGGCCTGCCACGGCTTCGTCTATGGCCTGTCCCACCCGGCCGTCCAGGTGTCCGCGCGACTGCTGCACCGGCTCGGCCTCGGTGACGTCACCGTAGTCAACTCCTCCCCCGTGCCCGGCAGTCAGGTCGACGAGCTGATTCCCGGCGGTACCGTCCGCGTCTGCCGCCTGACCGCTGGCCAGGAGGACCTGGAGTTCGCACGCGCCGTCGGCGAGGCCAGTGGTGTCGTGGGTCCGGTCGGTGGCCTCGGCTCCCTTGCACAGCGCGCCGATCCGCGCGCCAACGTCGCCGCCATCGTGCATCTCCTCGCCGGCCGCGCCCCGGCGGTGGCCCGGCGCACCGTCGCCCTGAACGCGGCTGTGCTGATGGTGACCGCCGGCGCCGTCCCCACCTTGCGGGCTGGGCTGGCCACCGCGCTCGCCATCGTGGACGACGGCGCCGCCCTGGACAGCCTTCGCCGTTTCGTCTTCCTCACGGGCGGTGCCCCACGCACGGTCGACGCCCTCTTACGACTGCCCGCGGACCGCCGTCCGGCCTCCGACAGGGAGACGACCGCATGCTGACCCACGAAGAACTCGCCATCGTGCATCTGGTCCTCAACACCGACTGCAACGCCTGGGACCTGCCGAAGACGGCCGGCTCCCCGGGTGTGTGCCGCTTCTGCTACCGCGAACGTAACCGGGTGCACACCGACGAAGCGACCGTCCGCCGCGTCATCGACCGCGTCCGGGCCGAGTCGGAGGCGCGGAGGATCGTCTTCACCGGCGGCGACCCCGTCATGCCGTACGACAACCACCTGGAGCCCGCGCTCCAGCACGCCCAGGCCGCCGGCTTCGAGACCAACCTGCACACCAACGGCCTGCTGCTCGCCGACCGCTACGCGGGCCTGCGCGACCACGTCAGCCTCTACTCCTTGGCCGTGGACGGCCCCGACGAGCAGAGCGCCGACTGGTTCCGCGGCGACGGCTACTTCACCACCTTCCGGGCCAACACCGCTCTGCTCGCGGCTGACCGGCGGCGCCTCGCCTTCAACACCTTCACCACCGCTGCCTCGCTGGCCGCCCTCCCGAGCCTTGCCGAGACCATCACCGGACTGGCCGCCCGCACGCCGGTGGAGTACTGGCTGATCTCCCAGTACCGCCCGATCGGCCGCGCGAACTCCCGCAAGGCCGACCTCTACGCCTACGACCGTGAGGCGTTCACCGAGGCCGTCACCCACGTCCGCAGCCTGCTGTCCGGCACCGGCATCCAGGTGTATGACCAGCCGACCCGCGCTGCCGAGGACGCCTATCCCTTCCGGGTCTGGGTCCTGGCCGACGGCACCGTCACCGCCGATCTCGGCAGCGTCGCCGCGCCCCGCAACACCGTCCTCGGCAACCTCCTCGCCGACGGCTTCGAGCCCCTCGTCCGCCGGGCCTTCGCATCGCGCTCCACCGCCGACACCTCCACAAAGACCTCCCCGGACAAGGAAGTGACCGCACCGTGAAGTTCGACTCCGCGTACTACGACGACGTCATCGCCCGCCACAACTACGAGCGCATCGCTCCCGAGAGCACCGCTGCCGCCAGCGACAGCGTCACCCCGGAGGCCGACGCCGAACCCGCCCTCGGCGCCATCGACTTCCCGCTCGCCGGCCTGAGCCCGGACGACCTGCGCACCAAGTGGATGTGCCACACCGGAGCCAGGGCCTTCGCGACCGCGGTCGCCGACGGGAAGCAGGCCACCGTGACCACCGGCGTAGGCCTCGGCGGCCCGCCGCACGCCGGCACCGTCTTCCAACTCCTGCGCGCCGTCACGCTCCAGCAGCACGGACTGCACGTCCAGATCGTGCTCGGCGACCTCGACTCCTACAACGCCCGCCGCACCCCGCTGGCCGAAGTCCGCCGACTGGCCGACCAGTACGAGGAGTTCATCCGCCGACTCGGATTCGACGACGAGCGCGGAGTCCTGCGTCGCCAAGAGGGCAACGCCGACGTCCTGGCCACGGCCTTCCTGCTCTCCCGCCACCTGGACGACGCCGACTTCACCTGGGCCGAGGAGGACCTCTCCGGCCTCTACCGCAACCACGGTGTCTTCGACCACCTCACCTACGGCATGAAGCAGGCCACCCTCCTCATGGCCGCCGACTTCGTCCACCTGCTCGCCCAGGACCGCCACGTCCTGGTCTCCCTCGGCGTCGACGAGCACAAGTACGTGGCACTCGCCCGGCGCGGAGCCGAACGCTGGGGTCTGCCCGCCGACCGCCTCTCCGGCATCTACACCAAGATGATCCCCGGCCTCGGCGGCCTGCCCAAGATGAGCAAGAGCATCCCCGGCTCCGGCATCACCGCCGCCATGCCGGCCGACGACATCCGCGCCCTGCTCGCAGCCGACACCGACTCCGGGCCGGACGACGACACCTCCGCTCTGCTCCAGATGTTTGCCTGCCTGCCCGAGACCGGCGGCCACGCCTACGACCTGGCCGCCGAAGCCCGCCGCACCGGCGGCCACCGCTGGCGCGAGCTCCGCGAGGAGCTCACCGAGCGCATGGTCGGCATCTTCTCCCTCTGGCCCCAGCTGTGACACGACCGAAGGAGCTCACTGTGTCGACGACTCCCGCGCTGTCCCCCGCGTCAGCCCCGGCGCCGTACCCCGTTCTCTCCCGTCAGCCCCTCGGCGACGCCACCACCCACCACATCCGGACCGGCTACCGCCACCGGACCACCGTGGAGTACTTCACCGACACCACCGACGACGACGTCACCTGGCAGCCCGACGTCTACCCGTACGCCGCCACCCTCGCCGAGCACTCCGGTCTCGACACCCTCATCGACCTCGGCTGTGGCCGCGCCGGCAAACTCGCCGCCCTGGCCTCCGAACGCCCCGACTGGACGTACATCGGCGTCGACTTCGGAGACAACCTCACCTGGTGCCGCGAGAACCACGCCTTCGGCGAGTGGATCGACGCCGACCTGGAGAAGGCCGAATACCTCCCGCTCGCTCCCGATCTCCTGCAACGCTCCGTCGTCGTCTGCTCCGACGTCATCGAACACCTCCTCGACCCGCTCCCGCTCCTCGCGCTCACCCGCAACCTCCTGTCGGACGGCGCCTCCGTCGCCGTGTTCTCCACCCCCGCCCGCGAGTTCCGCAGCGGCTACGACGCCCCCGGGCCGCCTCGCAATCCCAGCCACGTCCGCGAGTGGGCCAGTGACGAGTTCCAGGCCCTCCTGCGCGCCCGCGGCTTCGAGATCCACTATGCCGGCGTCACCCGAAGCGACGACGCCTCCCACGGCCTGTCCACCCAGCTCGTCACCGTCGGCCTGCCCGAGGTCCGCCGATGACCGCCACCACCGCTTCCCCGGAGTCCGGCCTCCGCGTCGTCCACCTACCCGCCCGCACTCCCTACGCCCGCAAGCTCAACGGCCCCGGCATCCGCGCCCTGAACACCACCCCCGAGCCCACCGAGATCCGGCCCGGCCTCGTCGTCCCCGCCGACGTCACCGCTTCCTGGATCCTCGACCACACCCCGTTGGACTGGCTCGACGTCCTCCACCTCCACCACATCGACCTCGAAACCCCCGCCGTCCTGGAGCGCCTCCTCGACGCCTGCGCCACCGCCGGCGTCCGTGTGGTCTTCACCGCCCACGACACCCGCCCCATGTTCGGCGGCGACAGCGACGGGGCCGACGCCTTCGTCACGCGCCTGCGCCTGCTCCTCGCCGCCGACGTCCCCTGGATCTGCCTCACCGAAGGCTCTCGCGCCGACCTCGCCGCCCTGCTGGGCGCCGAGCCTCCCGCCACCGTCATCCCGCACGGCTACGTCGTACCGCCCGACACCCTCCGGCACCGCGAACGCCTCCCCGGCACCGGCGTCCGCACCCTCCTCTACGGGGCCACCCGCGCCAACCGCGACCAGATCTCACCCGTCGTCAACTGGTCACTCGCCACCAGCGACCCCGCCCACACCCTGCACCTCCTCCTGCGCGCCGCCAGCCCCGCCGACTTCACCCGCACCACTCCTAACCCGCTCCCCGTGATCCTTGACACCGCCCGCCACGACCCCCGCATCCGGATCACGATGCGCCCGTACCCCACCGACGCCGACGTCCTCGACGCCGCCCTCGCCAGCGACCTCCTCCTGCTCCCCTACCTCTGGGGCACCCACTCCGGCCAACTGGAACTCGCCTTCGACCTCGGCCTCACCCCGGTCTGCGCCCGCGTCGGTCACCTCCCCGAACAACACCGCCTCCACCAGCGGCACGACCAGGCCGTCCCCGAACCCGAATGGTTCGACTGGACCACCGGCCACCCCAACCTCTTCGGCGAACGCTTCCTGACCGCCCTGGAATCCGCGACCGCCCGCACGGCCGCAACCCCACGCCGCCTCGACCAGGACTTCCTCGACTACCGCGCCCAGGAACACAAGGACGTCCTCACCGCCCACCTCTCGCTCTACGAAGGCGGCCACCGATGACGAACGCCCCGTTGCCCCGGATCTCCTGCGTGATCCTCTGCCACAACTACGGCCGCTACCTCGACCGTGCCATCACCAGCTGCCTGGAGCAGGAGCCCGGCAACTACACCCTCCACGAGATCCTCGTCATCGACGACGGCTCCACCGACGACACCCCCGAGATCTGCCGCCGCCACCAGGACCACGTCCGAATCGTGCACCGCCCCCAGCGAGGGTTTGCCCAGACCCTCACCGACGCCGTGCTCCTCGCCGAGGGCGACTGGATCGCCCCACTCGACGCCGACGACTGGTTCCACCCTGCCAAACTCCGCACCTGCGCCGAGGCCATCACCCCCGATCGCCTCCTGATTGACCACTGGGAGACCGTCGTCGGCGTCGACGGCCGCCCTCTGCTGCCCGAGCCCCACCCCGGCGGCAACACCAGCACCCTCCTCGTCCGTCGCGACGCCGCTCGCACGCTTCTCCCCGTCACCAACGAGATCCACTTCCACGCGCTGCGCGACGCCGGCCACGGGCACACCCTCACCGAGCCGCTGGTGAACTACCGGCTCCACCCGGCAAGCATGACCGACCGGACCCTCAACGGTTCCTCCCAGCATTACCGCGCCGATGTCTGCGTCGACCTCGCCGACCGCCTCGTTGCCCTGACGGCCGCCCCGCCCGCCTGGGCCACCGCCGCCGCACTGCGCCGCATCTCCCACCGCTACCAGGCCCGCGCCGCCGGGCACCGCGTGGAAGCCCACCTTCAGCGGGGCCAGCGCCTCCACACCCTCCGCCCGCTCGTTGCGATGCTCCACCACTCCCTCCGCGGCCGGGCACCGCTCTCAGCGTGGCTACGCAGTCTCTGGAGCGTCACCCGTGACCGCCCACTCGCTCCGCCGCCGCCAACCTCAACTACCGCTCCGGCCCCGGCGGTTCTCCATGTCGACACCGAAGCGCACGGTAACTAAATGAATGCGATTCCGGATACGCCGGTGCTAAAATCACGTGCTTCTCCCATGCCCGCTGGCCACGCCAGCCAACAGATCCAGGAGCGTAACGACGCCATGAGCCGTCTCAGCGAGTCCGTAGTCCGCGCCATGGAGATCCTCAAGGGATCGGACCTGGCCGCGGACTATACGGTCGCCCGGCTCTTGGAAGAGACCTATAGCCGCCGCTCGCTGGACCTGTCCGACCTCTCCCCGGCCGAACAGGCCGCGCTAGTCGAAGGCCGCGCGATCAACGTCATCCCCTCCGCGTCCGCGCTCGCGGAGAAGATCACCGCTGCCCAGGCCGAGGGCCGGCCGCTCGTGGTCAAGTACGGCATCGACCCGACATCCCCGGACGTCCACCTGGGCCACTCGGTGCCGATCATCATCGCGTCCCGTTTCCAGCGCATGGGCCACCACGTCGTCTTCATCATCGGCGACGTCACCGCCAAGATCGGCGACCCGTCCGGCCGCTCCTCCGAGCGGCCGGCGCTCACGGACGCCGACATCGCCCACAACCTCAGCGGTTACCAGCAGCAGGTCACGCCGTTCATCGACTTCACGCGCGCCGACCTCCGCTTCAACGGTGAGTGGCTGAACAAGGTCAGCCTCCCCGAACTGGTTGGCATCCTGGCTCATGTCCCGGTCTCGATGACCCTCCAGCGCGAGGACTTCCGCAGCCGCCTCGCCGCTGGCGACGGCCTGTCGGTCGCCGAGTTCGTGTACTCCGTCGTGATGGCTCTCGACTCCGTGGCCATCACTGCGGACGTCGAGCTCGGCGGCGTGGACCAGCTCCTGAACCTCCAGATGTGCCGCAAGGTCATGGAGATCCGCGAGCAGACCCCCGAGGCCATCATCACTACCCCGCTCATCGAGGGCACTGACGGCACCGGCGCCAAGATGAGCAAGTCCAAGGGCAACTACGTCGGGCTCTCCTCCTCCCCGGACGAGATCTTCGGCCGCGTGATGTCCATCCCCGACCACCTCATCGAGCCCTACCTCAAGCAGCTCACCGAGTGGACCGACGAGGAGATCGCCACCGTCACCGCGCGCGTGGCCGACGGCACTGCGCACCCCATGGCCGTCAAGCGCATCCTCGCCGGCGAGGTCACCGCCACCCTCCACGGCCTGGAGGCTGCCGAGGCCGCCCGCGCCGAGTTCACCGCCCGTTTCTCCAAGCGGACCTTCGGCGAGGCGCAGAACCTCCCGGCCGTTTCCCTCAAGGAGCACGCCGAGACCACTTTGGTCACCCTGCTCACCCAGACCCTGGGCTTCGCCCCCAGCAACTCCGCCGCCCGCCGCGTCGCCGCCCAGAACGGCCTCCGTCTCATCGCCGAGACAGCGGACGGCGAACAGCGCACCACCCAGCTCGACGAGGGCACCACCCAGCAGTCGTTGTCCGCCCTGGTCACCGAGGCCGACATCGACGGGGAAGTGACCTTCTACCTCAAGGCCGGCCGAAAGATCGCCCGCATCGACGTGTGACGCAACGGTGTGGTGGTGGGCCTGGGCCTGCCCCCACCACCACGCCACGTGCTGACGAGTCGACGCCTCACACGGCGGCGGTCAGCAGCTTGCGGACGTGTTCCACCGCCTGGGCCACCGGCACGGACTGGGTCTCGCCCGTGGCCCGGGTGGTGACCTCGACCGTGCCGTCGGCCAGGCCGCGGGAGCCGACCGTGATCCGGTAGGGGATGCCGATCAGCTCGACGTCGCGGAACTTCACGCCGGGCCGCTCGTCGCGGTCGTCCAGCAGCACGTCGACCCGCTCGCCCTGCAGTTGCCGGTACAGGCCCTCGGCGGCCTCGACCACCTTGTCGTCGCTGGTGCCGAGGACGACGACGGCCACGTCGAAGGGGGCGACGGCGACGGGCCAGATGATGCCCTTGTCGTCGTGATGCGTCTCCACGATGGAGGCCAGTGCCCGCTCCACGCCGATCCCGTAGCTGCCCATGATCGGGACGACGCGCTCGCCGTCCCGGACGAGCACGGTCACGCCCAGGGCCTCGGTGTACTTGCGGCCGAGCTTGAAGATGTGGCCCACCTCGATGGTGACCACCACCTCCAGCGGGGTACCGCACTGCGGGCAGGGCTCCCCGGCGGTCACCTCGCGCAGGTCCGCCCAGCGTTGCACGGCGATGTCCCGCTCGACGGACACGCCGCGCAGGTGGACGCCGTCCGTGTTGGCTCCGGTGGTCATGTCGGTGCGGCCGCGCAGGGCCTCGTCCACGAGGACGGGCAGCTCGGCGACGCCGATCGCGCCCAGGCTGCCGGGGGAGGCGCCGAGCGTCGCCTGGATTTCCTCTGCCGTGGCGGGCCGCACAGCCTTGGCGGCGAGGGTGTCGATGAGCTTTTGCTCGACCAGGTTGTGGTCGCCGCGGATCAGGATCAGGGTCGGCTGGTCGTCGACCACGTACACCAGCGTCTTGATCTGCCGCTCGGCCGGCACGTCGTGCTGGCGGGCCAGCTCCTCGATGGTGCGCGCGTTAGGGGTGTCGAACCGCTCCGGGGCGTCCAGGCCGGGGCCGTCCACGACGGCGGGCAGGGCGGAGGTCGCCTTCTCGGTGTTCGCTGCGTAGTCGCAGCCCGGGCAGCGGACCACCAGGTCCTCGCCGGCATTCGAGGGGCTCATGAACTCCACCGACGTGCTGCCGCCCATGCTGCCGCTGGACGCCTGCACCGGGATCGCGGGCAGCCCGATGCGGGCGAAGATCCGCTCGTAGGCGGCCCGGTGCAGGTCGAAGGAGCGGTCGAGGCCGCCAGCCTCGATGTCGAAGCTGTACGAGTCCTTCATCGTGAACTCGCGCACCCGCAGCAGGCCGCTCTTCGGGCGGGCCTCGTCGCGGAACTTGGTCTGGAACTGGTACCACATCTGCGGCAGGTCCCGGTAGGACCGGAGCTCCTGCGACAGGACGGTGAAGATCTCCTCGTGGGTCATGCCGAGGGCCAGGTCCGCGCCCTTGCGGTCCTTGAGCCGGAACATCTCCTCGCCCATCACCTCCCAGCGGCCACTGCGCTGCCAGATCTCGGCCGGGTGGAGGGCGGGCAGGACGAACTCCTGGGCGCCGATCGCGGTCATCTCCTCGCGGATGATGTCCATGATCTTGGCGCGGACGCGCACCGCCAGCGGCAGCAGGGAGTAGTGGCCGGCCATGAGCTGCCGGACGAACCCTCCTCTCACCAGCAGGCGGTGGCTCACCGCATCCGCGTCCGCCGGGTCCTCCCGGAGAGTGGGCACGTACAGCTGGGACCAACGCATGGGACCGGAGACCGTCCTCTCGGTGAAGCTGCGGGGTGTCGCGGTGGTGCTCACGCCGACAGCACGACGGGAGACGCATCCTAGTGGCGTCGCTGCGCCCGACTCGCGCCATTTTTGGGAACCCGCAGCCGGTGCGCCCAACAGGTTCGAGGCATGGATGGAGACGGATGGCGGAGACGCCCGGTGACGCGCGAAGCAGCGACCAGTCGGTCGAGGCTGTACGCCGCTACTACGACGACCTCGCCGGAGCCGAACACGAACGCCTCACGAAGGATGTAGCTGGCAGGGTGTCCTTCGAGGTCCACCGTCGCTTCCTCAAACCGCATCTGAAAGAGAATCAGCAGATTCTGGAGATCGGCGCGGGGACCGGGCGCTTCACCGTCCTGCTCGCGAAGCGCAGCTCACGCCTGGTGGTCACCGACATCTCTCCGGTCCAGCTCCGCCTGAACGAGGCCAACGTCACTGCGGCCGGCGCCGAGCACGCCGTCGAGGCGCGCCACACACTCGACATCCGCGACACCAGCCGCTTCTCCGATAACTCGTTCGACCTGGTCCTGGCTTACGGCGGCCCGCTGTCCTACGCCTTCGATGACGCGCACCAGGCCCTCGCCGGCCTCCTGCGGATCGCCAAGCCCGATGGCATCGTCGTCGCCTCCGTCATGTCCCTCTGGGGCAGCTGGCGCGCCCGCCTCCCCGGGGCCATGCAGATCGCCGTCCGCTTCGGCCCCGACATCGCCGACGCAGTGATCCGCACCGGCGACCTACGCCACGTTCCGGGCATGGTCCATGTCTGCCGGATGTTCACGTGGGAACAGATCACCAACCTCGTCAACGTGTGCGGAGGCGAGATCCTGGCGGGCTCGGCGAGCAACTGGGCGAGCCTCGAAGACCCAGCCGTCCTGGCCGAACTCGAACGCTCGCCCCGGCTCTGGGAACGATTCCTCGCCTACGAGACGGCCGCCTGCGCCAGCCCCGGCGCCCGTGACGGTGGTACCCACATTCTCTTTGCAGCGCGCCGGAGCACTCCCGGGTGGCGCGCGCCCTCCTGATAGTGAGGTCGAGGCAGCCCTTCTGTCTCGGCGCCGCGGGCTACGGAATTGACCGAGCTCCAGTGAAGCGCATGACCGGGCGGATACGCGCGATCGACCTGGCGATGTCATCCGCGGACGGCTTCGCACTGACCGGCTGGCAGGCTTGGCTACGGCGACGTCACCCTAGCCCCGGACCCCGACTCCGGGGAGACGGCGGCACTGCGGAGGCGAATCGAGGCCGCCCTGAAAGTGGAAGGCCATCGGTGGACGGTTGAGGGGAGGGCATGGCGGTCTTCCTGCGTCGTTGGTCGGATGTCATGGTGGTGGGGAGATGTTCACGCCTGGTCGAAGCCGCGCTGGATCTCCAGGTCGTTCACATGCCGCTGGTGGAAGCCGAGTTCGGCGCCGGCGGCGAGCGCGTAGTGGGCCACGGTCTGCTCACCGAACAGGGCGACGGCCAGATCGCTGGTCTCGAAGACGTGCAGGGCCTCGTTCAGCGAGGCCGGCACCGCAGACGCGGCGCGGTCCAGGTAGGCGTCGCCGCGGATCGGCGCGGGCAGGGCAACGCCCCGCTCGATGCCCTGCCGGACACCGGCCGCAGCCGCGGCCGCCACCAGGTACGGGTTGGCGTCCGCGCCGGGCAGGCGCACTTCCAGGTGCAGGCCCGGGCCGTGGCCGACCACCCGCACCGCGCAGCCCCTGTTGTCCCGGCCCCAGGTGAATCGCGTCGGTGCGAACGAGTGGTCCCGGTACCGCTTGTAGGAATTGACGTACGGAGCGAGGAGCGGCATCAAGGCCGGTAGAGCGGTGAGTAGCCCGGCCACGGCCTGCTCACCCAGCCGCGACAGCTTCTCGGGGTGGTCCGGGGCAGCGAGAACAGGCTGGTCCCCGCGCCACAGTGACAGATGCAGGTGCATCCCCGAGCCCGTCTCGTCGCTGGGCGCGGCCATGAACGTGGCCGCCATGCCGTGGCGTTCGGCGATCGTGCGTGCCGCGTCCTTGAGCAGCACGTGCTGCTCGCAGGCCGCCGGCGCCTGCCCGTACGGGAAGGTGATCTCCAGCTGGCCCGGCGCACCTTCAGCCTTGACCGCCTCCACGGGCAGACCCGCGTCAGCCAGCGACGACATCAGGCGCCCGATGAACCGAGCTGCCTTCGGCGGGAGGTCGAAGGCGTAATCCCTACCCGCACCGGTCGCCGGCCGCAAGGTGCGCGGGCCGACGCCCACCTGCTGGGGCCGGCCGGGGGCCGGGGCGTGGTAGATGACGAATTCGGTTTCGAGGCCGATCCGCATCTCCAGGCCGTGGCTGGCCAGGGCGGAGAGCTGCTCGCTCAGCACGGTGCCCGGGGCGACGGCAAGACGCTGCCCGGCCGTGTTCAGCGGATCGGCGAGCACCAGCGCGGTGTACGGCACCCACGGCAGCATGCGCGCCGAGCGGACGTCGGGGGCCAGGCGAACATCGCCGTACCCGTCCCGCCAGAGCCTGTCCGTCGGGGTCATGCCCAGGTCGGTGTCGAGCAGGTACCCGCAGCCCTCCAGGTGCAGGGTGCCGTTGAGCAGCTGCTTCACGATCCTGGCCGCCGGGTAGGTCTTGCCCCGCAACCGCCCTTGCAGGTCGACCGTGGCGATCCGCACCCAGCGGATCCCGCCGATGCTCACCGCCTTGCCGAATTGGCTTCGCGTCAGCTTTCCCCGATTGTTGGGGGTCTTGCCCTGTGCGGCCGTTGCGGCGGTGGTCATCAGACGACCTCGGCTTCCAGCTCGGCCATCGCCCGGTCGGCGACCGGGATGCTGTAGCGCGGGCCGGCCACCCGGTAGCTGACCTCCGCGCCGACCAGGACCACTACCAGGGCGACACCTGCGTAGTTGAAAGAGTCCACGGTCACCGGGGAGGTCTGCGGCAGGAGGAAGAGCATCGTGACGAAGGCGACCCACACGACCGCGATGATGCCGATCGGCCTGCTCCAGCGGCCCAGGTTCCACGGGCCCGCTTGGAAGCGGTGCCCTGCGCGTAGCCGCAGGAAGACGGGGATCGCGATGGCAGGTGTGAGGCCGATGACGTTGATCGAGGTGACTGCCGCGTAGGCGGTCGGCGAGTACAGCACCGGCAGGGTCAGGACCAGCGCCACTCCGACCGACAGCCACACCGCGGCCACCGGTGTCGCGGTCTTCGCCGAGACCTGCCGCCACCAGCGGCTGCCTGGCAGCGCTCCGTCGCGGCTGAAGGCGAAGATCATCCGACTGGTGGCGGCAACCTCCGCCGCGCCGCAGAAGAGCTGGGCGCCGATCACGATCAGCATCAGCAGCTTCGCGCCGGTGGTCCCCAGGTTGTCCAGGAAGATCTGCGCCGGCGGGACCCCGGTCGCCGTGGTGATCGTGTCCTGGTAGGAGTGGATCGAGGAGATCAGGCCCACCAGCAGGACCAGCCCCGCGATCCAGGACGACCACACCGCGCGCACGATCCCGCGCGGCGCCGCGATGGCGGCATTGGTCGTCTCCTCGGACAGGTGGGCCGAGGCGTCGTAGCCGCAGAACGTGTACTGGGCCATCAACAACCCGAGGGCGCTGACGTACAACGGGTTGTGCCACCCAGTCTGGTTGACGAAGTGCGTCAGCACGAACGACGCGGACTGGTGATGGGCCGGAACCAGGGCGAGCACCCCCACGATCACCGCCACCCCTGCCAGGTGCCACACCACGGACACACTGTTGAGGATGCTCACCAGGCGCACGCCGCGCAGGTTCACCAGCGCGTGCAGCAGCAGGAGAAGCGCGAAGATGACGAACAGCTTCGCCGGCGTGGGCGCGAAGGAGAACTGCATCTGCAGCAGGGCGCCGATGAACTGACTCGCCCCGTAGTCGATGCCGGCGATCGCACCCAACAACCCGAGGAGATTGAGCCAGCCGGTGTACCAGCCCCACTTCGGGCCGCCGAGCGTGTGCGCCTGGTAGTACAGCGCGCCGGACACCGGGAAGGCCGAGGTGATCTCGGCGAACGACAGCGCCAGGAGCAGCACCGCGAAGCCCACCACGACCCAGCCCCACACCATCACCGCCGGGCCGCCGGTGACCAGCCCGAACCCGAACAGGGTCAGGCACCCGGACAGGATCGAGACGACGGAGAACGAGCTGGAGAAGTTACCGAACGCGCCCATCCTGCGGTGAAGTTGCGGTTTGTATCCCATGGATTGCAGACGGGCGTCGTCGCTCGCCACGGTGGGGCCGGCGCGGTGTGCGCGGGGCATCATTCCTCCAACAGCACTCAAGGGAAAGGGGATTTTGGAAGCAGTGGGTTCGATCACCGGCGGGTTGGCGGGGGCGACCGGGCCTGCGGTCAGCCACGCGCGAGGGCCCCACGCGCCTGGAAGCGGGCGTCGAGAAGCAGGTCCGTGCCGCCACCAGGGGTGTCCGCCACGGCCTCCCACGGCTGTCGGGAGCCCAGCAGCCCCAGCACCTGGAAGACCTGCGCCGCGTCCTTCTTCCGGTTGGCGGCCCACAGCGCGTGGGCGAGGTGGCTCAGATCGGGCACCGACCTTGCTTCGCTCGCCTGCCCGAGGAACCAGCCCGTCCAGGCCTGCTCGGTGTCGCGGGTGCACGGCTCGCGCACCCACTGACTCTTCAGCAGGGCGTTGCGCCGCGGCGCGGCGCGGTACCGCTCCACGTGCAGGTACAGCGGCAGCAGCCACAGCGGCGAGCCGACCGGTGCGTGTCCCAGCAGCCAGTTCACGAACTCCGCGGCATGCCCCACCCGGCCACGGTTCAGCCACCACCGCAGCATCCGGTGGTGCCCTTCGCGGCTGTAGGGGTCGCGCTGCTGGAGCTGCGACAGCAGCCACCACGGGCCGGCGGGCAGCAGCGGGTCCGGCGCCCGCCCGCCGTGCTCCTGGAGGAGCTGGCCCGGGTCGAGGACAGCCAACTCCAGCAGGGCCACCCAGGGCACGGGATCGGCCGGGACTATCCGTGCCGCGTGCCAGCACTCCCGGCGAGCCGTCTCATGCAGCGCACCGGCCTGGGCGTGCCCCGCACGCGCGGCGGCCAACGCCCGCAGCACCGCGACCCGCGCCCGCAGTACCGCCAGGTCGACGCTGCCCAGGTCCTCCCGTGCCCAGTGCTCCAGCACATCCGAGCGCGCCGCCGTCCCCGCCAGCACCTGGCTGCGCGCGGTGCGCACCGGCCAGTCGCTCCCGGTGCGGGCCATCAGCTGCCGGGTGGACATCCAGCGTCCCGCCTGGAGGTCGGCCACAACCACCCGTAACTCGCCATCGAGGCCTGCCGGGTGGAACACAACCTCTTCTTGCCGTCCAGTGACCACCATCACCGCACCCCGCCCACAGTTGACGGACACGGCCGATGGAGCGAGCCCACGCCTCCCAGGCCGCCAGCGCGCGGGGAAGCCTGCTGCGACTCCGGCGGCGGCCCGCCCTGTTTCAGCTGGTCTGCCGGCCCCGCCTCGCAGCCCGCCCGCCGGTAGGCCAGGCCGTCCAGGGCGCTCACAGCGTGCGGCCGATCGCGCCGTACCGGGATACCGTCGCCGCACTCAGTTCCAAGAGCGCCTGCGCATCAGGCCTCCACCGGTTGACCGCCACCAGCCCCGGGGCAGCCAGCAGCATGCCGTCCAGGAAGCCGGCAACCTGCTCCAAGCTCCGGGGGAAGATCTCGACCCCGTGGGAGCGGTAGATCGCGCCAACCGTCTGCCACACCTTCGGCGCGAAGTCCGCCGTGGCGTGGGAGAACACCAGCCACGAGCCCTGCGGCAGCCCCTCCAGCAGCTCGGCGACCATCCGCTGTGGGTCCTCCTCGTCCGGGATGTGCTCCAGCACCGACTCCAGCACCACCGCCACCGGCCGGGCTGGGGAGAGCAGTGCGCGTACCGCGGCGGTACCGAGAAGGTGCTGTGGATCGCGAAGGTGCCCGCGGACCACCGCCAGTCGGCCCGGCGGCGGGCAGGCCAGCTCGGCCCGCAGGTGGCTCAGGACGATCGGATCGTGGTCCACACACACCACGCGCGCCCGCGGAGTCTCCGCCTGAACCACCCCGTGCAGGTGCGGAAGGGATGGCATACCAGCCCCCAGGATCAAGACCCCCCGCACCTGCTCGTCCCGCGCCAGGTACCGCAGCGCGCGCTCCACGAACCGCCGACGAGCTCGCACCGCCTGCGCGAACGCCGGCACAGCCGCGGCCAACTGCTCTGCCGCCGCCCGGTCAGCACGGAAGCCGTCCTTCCCCCCGAGAAGATGGTGGTCGATCCGCGCCGGGAGTGGCCGGTCGACATCCAACGTGGCGCCGGCAGCCCAGTCGCGGAGATAGGCCGGCATCCGGGCAGCGGCGCGCGTGGTGGCCGGAGCGGCGCAGGCGGGATCACATCCGGTCGGGGGTGGTGCCTGCTGCGGGTCCTGAAGGCTGGCCATGGTGTCCTCGGCGGTCATCTCGAAGCGCGGACAGAGCGGGTAGTGCACCGGCTCGCCGCTTGGTTGGATCCGGCTCCCGGGCGGCAAAGGGGGGAATGCCGCTCCGGGAGCCGGGGTTTGATGGAGCTGTGCCGTCCGCGCAACGGTCGAGCCAGAAGGCAGTCAGGCTTGAGTAGGAGCACGGGGCCATGCGCTCTGGATCTTGCGTGGCAGTCCCATCGCCGTCGGCGCGGGATCTGCGGCGGTGTGCATACGGAGTCACTCAGAAGAGGAGTGGACCGGGGGGAGCGCTCGACGGTCGCGCGGTGGAGGCCGGCGAGGCTGACCCACGACCGCGGCTACGGGCCCGACTCGTGGACGCCTTGAACGTCACGGTCGACCAGTTACAGGACCTTCTCACTGCCGAACGCGCTGGCGTTGCTGGGCCAGTCGATCTCCCTCCGGCCTCTCGCAGCTGGCCGCAAGGCCACTGCAGGGGCCTTTCTGAAGCAGTGGAGTCCGCGTTCGCGCCGAAGGAGGCATGCGCAGGCCGGGGAGCGCGCCGCAGCGTGCACCGGTCGTCAGAGCTGAAGGGCGACCCGGAATCTCAGCGAGCCCTGCCCGATCTGGCCAGGAGCCGAACGCCGGCAGCAACCGACCCAGCCGCGCACGCCGTCAGCAGTACCGTGGTCAGGATCTGGTGCAGCACCACCGCGATCGCGATGGCGCATCCGGCCAGTGCCAACAGGACACAGGCCAGGATTAGCCCCCCTGGACTTCGCGTGCTCCCGCGGCTCATGCTGGGCTCCCTTCGTAGGTCGCGGCGATGATGCCGAGCAGCGCTTCCTCTCGGGGAAGAATGCCCAATCGGTTCGCCATCATGTGATTCTGATGAAACATCAGATGCCCTGGCGTGCGTGGTACGGAAGTGTCGGCCGCTTGGCGTAAGTACGCGGTCACCGCTGCGGACCAGTCGGCTATCTGGGAGACCGCCCAGGCGTCCGTGGACAGCCGCTCCAGGCTTCGGTGGATGGCCTGTTCCCCTTGAGCCTGCCGTCGCAGCCCATCGCGCAGTCGCTCCGCCTCGGCGCCGGCGTCGCACGTCCACCAGTAGAGATGACGATCCCAGTAGTCTGCTGGGCTCGGGCTGCCGGGTCGGATCCCATGGATCCGCTGGACCACTGCCACGGAAGCGCGCATCAGCAGAACAGTCAGCGCCGCCCGGTCGGATGTCTTCGCCAACGCGTTGGCCTTCAGCGCCAGCTCGCTGGACCGCGCGAACAGGAGCTCCGCTGCCTCCACGCCTTGCGGCCCGCCGTATTTGTCGAACTCGGGCTCGTACAGGGCGGTGTCCACCCCCGTGTGCCGGCCCTTGAACAGGTTCGCGTCGAAGGGCACCAGCGAGGCGTGGGGCTCGCACGGCTGTGCGGCGATCTCCGCACACGACTTCGCCAGGCTCGGCAGTGCCCGTTGCAGCTGGTCGAGCAGGGCCCGCCGGCCACGGACGCGCAGCCGCAGATGTGGACCGTTCCAGTCGGTGTACCGGATGAAGAACCAGCGTTGTGCTCCACCGTCGCTGAGTAGGGGCAAAAGTTCGGGCAGCAGTGTCTGAACGGCGAGGTCGAGGCGGTCGAGTCCTCCCGGATACAGGCGGGCATACCACCAGCCTGGTAGGTCCGGCCAGGCGCGGAGCGTGGTGTCTTCGGCGATGGTCATGCATTCCCCTCATGGTCGGCGGGTGCGCGGCCGGGGGTGGGGCGGTCCCAGCAGAGGAGGGAGACGTGTTCGGTAGCGCGGTGGAGCCCGTCCCTGTCCCGCACCCAGTGACTGTTACGGGCGGGGACGGCTTCCGAGAGGCGAATCGCGGTGGCGTTCGCCAGCCGGGGGTTGCCTGCGGCGGCGAGGACGGCGTGCGAGCTGTGGAAGGAGAGCCAGGATGGCTTGCGGCCCGCGTAATCGCCCATGGGACCGCCGCCTTCCAGGGCAACGAACACTTCGTCCGGAAGCTGGTGGGCACGGCGCCAGGTGTCCATCCGGGCGAAGAACTCGTGCGGCTCTTCCCCTTTTCCCGGGGTCGGCAGCAGATGTGGCCCCAGGCGCCAGGTGCGGCGGCGTAGCACCAGCCGACCGTGAGTGCGGGCGGGCTCTTCTTCGATCGGTTCGCCGGGTGGTGGCAGGATCTCCAGCGGGCTGTGGTTGCAGCTCAGGTGGATGGCTCCGTTGACCCAGGGGTCCGTCAGGCAGAGCAGCAGGCGGACCGGCCCCGACATCAGGTGTGCGGGGACGACACCGAGATAGACCGGTGCCACGGCATCTCCCTGACTGTCGGTCAGCAGCAGCGTGTTCGTATCCGGCTCGTGGTGCAGCTGCAGCTGTGCGAGTCCCTCTGATGCTTGGGCGTGGGGTGGTTCGCCCGGCCAGGTGAACGGGGGCAGGATTCCGGCCGTGTCCAGCTGCATGCTGTTGAGGTCTGCGCACAGGGAGATCTCGTGAGGTCGCGCGTCGGGGAAGGCATTCTCGATCCAGTCCCGCAGCCTCCCGGACAGCCCTGGGCCATCGTCGGTCGGGTCCAGTAGCCGGCGGAAGCGGGCGACCAGACCGCCGAGTCCCGGGTTGAACTGGTTGACGACCATCCGGTAGTCGCCCTCGTGTACGCGACCGGCGTCAGCCGCGCTCAACTGGTACAGCACGGTGGTGGCGGGCGGTGCGCTGCTGGCCGAGACCGGCAGCCAGGCGCGCGCGGTGGCCATGCCGAAGCAGGCTCGGTCGGCGGTCAAGGCAGCGCCGAACTGTTGGCCGAAGTCGGGTGCCGACGCCAGCTCGATCAGGAAGGTGTAGGCGTCCGGGCAGTGCCCGCCCGGGCCGTAGCGGGAGAGGAACTCGGCCAGCATCCAGTCGTAAAGATGGCTGCGGAAGACATGGGGTCGCGTGAGTTCTGCGAGCTCGCGCAGGTCTTCCTGGACATGTTCGGTGGGGAAGTCGACAGCGACATCCGCCACCGCGTCCTCGTAGACCGAGAGCGGCTTGTCGCCAAGGCTGAGGCCGGCCATCGCTGTCAGCCGGGTGCGGCCGTCCAGGCGGCCCAGCGCTTGGGTGCGTCGATGGACTTCACGGGCCGTGGCCGCCGCTGTGGCAGCCGCTTCGGTGGCGACCGCGTCCAGGGCGCGGGCCACAGCGGGCAGGGGCTCCTGGTCGCCGTAGGCCCACGGCAGGACCAGCCGGATCAGTTGGGTGTCCAGCAGCCGCAGGTAGCAGCCGAACGGGTCATCGCCGCCCAGTCGGGCGAGGAACTCCGGCACCGACATCTGCGGCCAGGTGGCGAGGGACCTGAGGGCGTCGGCGTAGAGCACGGCATCGACCACTGTGTCAGCTCGCCAGGCCAGCGCGGTTCCGGAACGGACGGCGGGGACCAGCAGCCTTGGACGCTCACCGACTGTGCGTGCCGAGCGGTTCGGTTCGACCCGGAAGGCCGCCGCGCACTCCTCGCTTCGCGCCAGCTGGTCGATCCAGTCGCGGATGTGCTGCTGGGCCACGCTGACCCGGCTGCTGCCGTCGGCGCGCGCACCGTCCAGTGCGAGAGCTGTGAAACGGGAGAAGGGACTCGTTTTGGTTGCGGCTCGTGACGCGTAGGCGAGTACTCCTCGGGCCGCCTTGGTTCCCGGCCGGAGGTCGGACGACCTGAGGTGGCGCAGCAGATCGGGGCTGGCATGTGCGAGGCCCTGCGAGAAGGCGGGGTGGTTGAGCAGCTCGCGCAGCCGCACTCCCGCCGCCGCACTCTCCCCCGCGAAGGCCGCCGCGACCGCGCTTCGCAAGGGCTCTGCTCGGCTGAGGCCGTCCAGGTGGCGGGTGAGCAACTCTGCTTCGTCTTCGAGCCGGTGGCCCAATGCGGCGCGGTGCTCGGCGGAGAGCGCATAAGGCTTGCCGCTGTGCAGGGACCGTCGTAGTGCGAGCGCGCTGCGTCGCAGTTCCGGGTGGTCGTCCAGGCGCGGGACCAGTTTGTAGAGCGCGTCGCCGAGCCGAACGGCCGAGTCCGCCAACCCCGCCTGGACCTCGGCGAGTTCCACCAGCAGTGCGCAGGTGAGAGGGAGTTCGACGTCCAGTGCCTCGACCGGCAGGCCGTTCACCCGGTGGACGGTTAGGGGTGCGACGGTCATGAGCCGATCACCGAGGCCAGCAGCCGCCACCAGGAGGCCAAGATGAGGACGGCCATGATCAGGCCATAGCTGAAGCAGACCAGGCCGAAGGCGAGATAGCCGACCCGGTGACGGCGGTCCAGTGCGCGCAGGTGGCTGGGAAGCTCGGTGCGGGTCACCAGGTGCAGGAGATAGCCGAATGACCGGCCGCGTAGGTTGACCGCGCCCAGCGCCGACTCCAGCGCGTGGTAGCCGTCGGATGGCAGCAGGGGATTGAGGTTGACGATCATTAGCAGGACCTGCATCTGGAGCAGGGCTGCGGCTATCTCGGCCGCGGTTCCGCGCGTGGTCAGCAGCACCAACCCGCTCGCTCCGGCCCAGAAGACGTCGCTGAGCGGGCCCGCCAGAGCGATCAGCACCCGCGCTCCCCGGCTCCTGACCCGGTAGGCGTCGGTGCGGTCCACATAGGCGACCGGCATCACGTAGAGCATCAAGGTGATCCCGGCTTCGCGCACCGGCACGCCCAAGTACTGGCAGACGAGCGCGTGTCCGGTCTCGTGGACCGCGACCTGAACGACCATGATCCCCATGGCGGCCCAGAACCAGGTCGAGTAGTGCATCCCGAAGGGGTGCCGGCTGAGCGCGAGACCTGCGCACCCGGCCGCCACCGCAAGGCAGGTGAACAACAGCCCGAGCAGCAGTCGGATGGGGATGGCGCGGAGCCGCGCAGCCAAGGGCTCGAGCAACCGGTGCGCCGACCGGGTCAGCGGCCAGCGCGGGGTTCGGCGGCGCAGTGACATGTGCAGCAGGCGGTTACGGCGGTTCGGCTGCGGGGGCTCGGCCGAAAGCACGCCCACCTGTCGCAGTTCACTGAGGAACCTGGCCACCGCCTCCTCGATCCGGACGGGGTCGCCCGGAGCGACTTCGATGACTCGCTGAATGAGCTTCCGGCCGGTTGATTCTCCGTCGAGCAGGCTCAGGACGGCGGTTCCGGCCTTGGAGATGGCCACATAGCGTCCGGTTGCAACGTCGAAGAGCATGGGACGGCCATCAGCGCCCTCCAGCTGCTCGACGGTGTCCCGCAGGGACAGGGGCTCGGTCTCGATCCAGCTCTGGTCTTCTGCGGCTGTCGGAACCGTGCCGGCATCGGGGGTCTTTCGTGCGGTTTGGAGCCGCATGCTCACCCTCCTGGGATACTTGGGCTGGTGCCCTTGGCACCGAACGACTCGCGCCGCCGGTTCGGCGATCTTGTCCATCGCCGAACCGGCGGCGCGGCCCTCGTCGGCGGGCCTAGGGGATCAGCCCTCCGACGGGTCGATGGGCGTGGAGGTTCACGCCGACCCGATGGTGCCGGCGGTGGACGCCGACGAGACCGGGCAGCTCGCGGACGCGCCGCACGCGAACGAGCCCGTGGTGCCGAGCAGGGTGGCGGAGTCGAGGCTCTCGACCGTCATGTCCTCCGCGGACAGGTCGATCGCCCAGATGTCGCGCTGTCCCGCGGCGAGGTCAGCCTGCATGATCTTTCTCCTTTCGTTCGGTGATTCGGATGAGACGGTCGTCAGCCGATGCTGGAGGCCGACGACGACGAGGAGGCCGTAGAGGCCGGGCAGGACGCGGAACCCACGGTGGTGCTGGAGGTCCAGGTGCCGAGCAGCGTGGAGTCGTCCAGCTGCTCCACCGCGAGCGCTGCGGTGAGGTCCTCGGCGAACAGATCGATGCTTTCCTGATGCATGGTGATTCCCCTCTCTTGTCTGATGCGCTTAGCCGGCGCTGGATGCGCTGCTGCTGCTCCCGGCGGTGGACGCCGGGCAGGAGGCGCTGGTGAGGCTGCCGAACGATCCCCAGGAGCCGAGCAGGGACTCGTTCGCCAGCGGCTCGGCGGTGAGGGGCAGGACCTCGCCTTCCTCGGCGAAGAGGTCCAGGACGTCGATGGCGTCCATGCGGTTCTCCTTACGGTTGCGATGGGCCGTCGACTGGATCAGCCGGCGGAGCTGACCGTGCCGTTGGACGACGCGGTCGAGACGGGGCAGGTGAGGCAGTCCAGCGAGCTGACGCTGGAGAAGGAGCTGAGGGCGACCTCGCTCGGGAGGGCGTCCACGGGGAGGGCCAGGTCCTCGGCGAAGAGGTCGAGGACGTCGATGGTGTCCATGCGGTTCTCCTTACGGTTGCGGGACGGATGCCGTCCCAGGTGGTCCCCGCCCCGGCGGGGGCGGGGAAGTCGAGGGCGGACAGCCGGGTCAGTCCCCGGCGCTGTCCAGCGGATGGCCGACGGCCAATGCCAGCAACTGGGTGGTGTGGTAGCCGTCGACAGGGACCAGCGGGCGCAGTGCTGCTGCGAGGAATCCGGCGAAGATGCTGCCTACGAGACCGTGATCCAGAGCAGTCAGCCAACCGGCGTAGGCCGAAGCCCCCGCTCGGCTGAGCAGCAGGCGGTGGCCGTGCTCCCCGTGCCGGTCCAACGAGGACGCGAGTGGGCCGCAGACCATGAGGATCGCCGGCGCCTGGGCGAACTCGAGTTGCAGGACGAGATCGGCTGCGGCAGCACCGACCGGCAGTTCCCCGATCGCGGTGAACCGGCCCGATCGCGGGTCGGCCAGGTGGATCGCAGGACGCAGACCGGTCACTGCTCGGGCGGCGACCAGGAACTGCAAACCGGCCCCGGCCTCACGGTCGGGCCAGGTGGCCTCGTCGAATCCGCCCGCGGCGGCGACCAAGGCGGCGATCACCTCGGCGGTGACGGGACGGTCCGCGTAGAAACGCTCGGACAGCCGTCCGCGCTGCAGCTGCTCCAGCGGCGTTCGCGGCGAAGGTGCCGCCGCGATCTGCACCCGCTCTGCTGAGTCCAGGCCGATGTCGAGCGCCCGGTAAAGCCCGGGGCTGGGAGTACGGGGGCCTGCCTCGACTGCAGGTGCATCCAGCCGACTGTGTGTCCTCAGCAGCCCCAGGGCCTGAGCATGATCGGGAAACCGAAGGGCGTCTTCCACCAGGGCCGGATCGACCGCGGTTCGAGTGGCGGCATGCATGGTTATTCCTCCCCCTGATTAAGGTCGGCACCGACCAGCAGCACCCCGGTAACGGGCTCACTGTCCAGCTCGAGATCGAGCAGCTCCGCCAGGCGACTGTCGTCCCACCGATCAAGTGGCCGCGCCGAGAGCCCGAAAGCCTGGGCGGTGTAGATCAGCTGGGCCATGGCGGCTCCCGCGTCCAGGTGAATCACGCGCCAGCCGAAGCCGTAGTACTTCGAGGCCACCCGCGACAGCGCCCCGGTGAGGACGATCACGGCGGGTGAGATGGAGGCAGACGTGGATGGGTAACCGATGTCGAGGGCATCGCCGAGCCTGGCCAGCCGGTGGCTGCTGCTGATGTAGCCCCACAGGCCAGGCTGCAAACCTGTCACTCGCCGGGCGACCACATGAAGCTGTACCGAGCCCAGGTTTCCTCCCGTCGGAGCCCAACGCTGGACCTTGCGCTCCGAGTCGCCTCCGGGGCGAAGGCCGGCGCCGCGCTGCAGCAAGGCCGCGAGCTGGCCCAGTGGAACGGACCCGGCCCCAGGCTCACCGCCGAGCGACTCAGGAGTGGCCAGGGGAGCCGGGACAGTGGCCGTGCAGTCCGCCAGCTCCAGCTCCCTTGCGCTGGGCCAGCGCTTGGACTCGTGTTGGAGCGCCAAGTTTCCCGGCTTGTAGTGGACTTGGTGTGCCCTGGGGTTGAGCAGCCGTCGCGGAGCGAAGGCAACCGAGCTCTCGAAGGCGACCGCCAGAGGAACGCCTGCGGCGGTGGTGGTCACCCGCGGGCCTGGTGGGTCGGGGATCGGCGCAATGACGTGGAGGCTCTGTTCCCAGGTGCCGAGGTCCACCCGCATCAGACCGCGCAGCACAGGCACGGGGCCGACCCGGGCGATCAGGGCAGTGGTCTGAGCGGCAGCCAGGGAGGCTGCGAGCTGCATCCGAAGTTGGGTGGACAGGCCCGCGGTGTCATCAGGCACCGCGGCGGCGAGCCGTTGACGTTCTGCGTCGGTGAAACTCGCGGTGAACTCGGGGTCGAGGTACGGGCCCAGCTCCACCGTTGCGCCGCTCAGGCGGACCGGCAGGAATGGCACCCCGGCACGGGCGCATTCCTCGGCCAGTTCGGCCGGTGCAGGGGCGTCCTCCTCGATAGCGGCCAGCACCAGGTCGTGTTGCTGGACCGACGGCGGAGCCGCGCCGTTGACCGGCCCGATGGCGGTCAGCCCTGCGGCGCCCAGCTCCTTCAGGATCAGCTCCGCGAACCGGCTGTTCCCGGCGACACCGATCTGGGCACGAGCCAGGCGCGCCAGGACCTCCGAGGTCCTGCTATTGACTCGGGTGGAGTCCAGACTGCGCGACCAGAAGGCGGCCTCGGGGGTGTCCGGAGCGGCCTTGGAGTCCCTCTCGCCCTCTTCCAGCAGCCCGCACGTGTAGAGCAGCGCGATGACCCGCTCGACGTGTGGTTTGGGCAGCCCGGACCGTTCGGCGATGCCCCCGGCATCCAGCGTGCCGTCGAGCAGCGGCAGGATGGCGGGGACGAGGTCGCGGGTAGCGGTGCCGCGCAGAATCTGTCGGCTCGGGGCCCCTTCGACCAGGATCCCGTCAGGCAGGTCGAGCCGTACCAGTCCTCGGACGAGGGCAGGCCGGTGTGGGCAGCGGAACTGCGGATCACCCGCGACAGCTCGGCGCATCTCCTCTGCCGAGACAAGTTGACCAGCCATCATCTTCCTTATTTCAGGACCGGAAGCAGAGCCGTCAGGTCGTCGGCGAGCTGACTCCAGGTCGATATCGGCTTCGTGTGGCGGCAGCGGTCGCAACCATGAACCGCCACCACCTTGGCGGCCGAGGCCTGGTGTTCCAGCAGGTGGTAGTGGCGTACGGTGCCCGCGCTGTCGGCGAGGCTCCCGCTGTCGAAACGCTGTAGCTCTGCTTCGACGAGCGCGGCCGCCAGGCCCACGTGATGGGGCAGGAAACCGGCGGGACCGGCGGCCGGAGTTGCGTCGTAGTGGGCGTGCAGGGCGTCGGTGATGGCGCTGTCCTGCTCGTGCTGGGCGCGACGCCCGCGGAAGCAGCGGTAGCAGGGGCCGCTGCCGGGTACCACGACCGGACCGACCCGCAGTCGGGGATGCTCCAGCACCGCCGGCAACCAGGGCGTTCCCCAGGCCGCGGATCGTACGTCGATCGTCTCGGCCAGCTTCGGTGTCTCCCGCCAGGCAAGGAGGACCCTCAGCGAGGCCCGTGGCCAGGCGGCCGAGGCCGAGGCGGGCCACGGGCCCTCGCCCTCGACGCTCAGTGCCAGGTGTCCACGGGCTTGCATCAGGCGCTCCGCCACAGCGGTGCCGAAGTCGCCCACGGCGATCAGATGCACCGGTTCCATTGGTTCCTCATCTCCTGGACCGTCTCATCGATCGGTCGGCTGGAAGAGCGGTAGGCAGGGGCTGGTCGTCTCGGGTGGCGATCGCAGCCAGGCATGGCCGGTTGAGGCGCCGGCGAACAGCGCGGCCGACCGTTGTTCCGTACTGGGCTAGTTGCCAAGAGCCGGGGAAGCTCGGGTGCCGAGCGGGGGTCACTCGTTCGAAGACGGCGTGCGCGGTGCGATGCCCTGGCATCCGGAGCCGATCAGCTGATTGGGCTGGGAGTGGACACCAGCCAGCCAGGGGGCGGCTTCGACGTTGAACTTGCTGCTACGCGAACGGCTGCGGCAGCGGATTGATCTCTTCCTGCGACAGCACCGGGTAGCCCATCCGGGCCGGTGCCTGGTACAGCCGGGGGTGGGCCAGGTAACGGGCCCGGTAGGTGAACGAGAGCGGCATCAGCTGCGGGATCATTACCCGGACTACCCGGAAGCCGACGTCCCGCGCCTCGTCGGTGGTGCACTCCACCGCCACCACCTGGCAGCCGGCCATGTGCAGCCATTCCAGCAGTATCTGCAGATCCCAGGCCGGCTCACCACTCGCCAGCTTGGGCAGCTCACTGAACTTGCGGCGGTGCTCGCCCTGCAGTAGGAAGTCGAAGTCACTGAGCCGCTCGGGCCGTCCCATATAGGCCGCACCGTGGTAGACGTTCACATAGTCGTCGAAGGACTCCGGGACGTCGCGTGGCACCTGCATCGCGATCCTCGACGAGGCCGACTCGCGGATGATCTTGGCAATGGAATCTGCGGGATCAAGCCCAGCGTTGCACATCACCAGCTGCCCCAGCACCCGATTGTCCGGACTGAGGTCGATGGAGTAGACGACCGGCAGACCCAGGTCCGTGGTGGCGTCGAAGAACACCGTCTCCACCTGGCTGCGCCGCGAGCGTTCCAGGTAGGGCGCCAACGAGTCAGGTACCTCGTCGAACTCGATGCGCGGCAGCGCCAACCGCTGATACCAAGTCAGAGCGATCGCGTCGCGCTCCACCACCTCGCAGATGGCGTTGACCAGTGCCTGTGCCAGATCCGTGTGGGTGGCGCAGCCGGTGGAGATGGGGTTCCAGAACCGCTCCCCCCGGGATTGGGCCGACAGGTGCATCCACACGTGGACGGCCGGAACCCACAGCGGGCGACGTTCCGTCACCGACCAGCCGCGTGCCCAGCGGATGGGCGCGTCCTCGTCGATATCCACGGCCATCGCCCGGGGATGGGCGAGCTCGGCCGGTGAACAGCGCGGTAGTGACTGTAAGGGCATGGCCTCGTTGCCGAGTTCACGCGCGGTCGCCCAGATCAGCTGCTCTTCGGGAGCTGCACAGGTGGAGTACCGTTCCAGAGCCTCGGCGACGCACAGCCGTGCCGCCCGCTCGGGATCGAGACCACCGCCGGCCCCGTCCATCTGGCCCCGGGCGCCACGGCTTCCTACCGCCTCGGCGACGTTGGGGACAACACGTGCGATGTCGCCCAGGGAGGCGCTGTAGATGGGGAACTGCGGCTCGCCCGGATGGTTCGGCAGGCGTTGGACCCGATTCACCAGCCCATAGGGGCTGACCAGTTCATCAACGTTCCGCAGCCCACCGAGTAAGTCTGGCGACGATATGGCGTTCATTTTTCTTCCCCCTGATCCCAGCTGAAGAGTCGAGCAGCGAGTAGTGCGAGGAGAACGGCCGAGCCTGCCAGCACCAGCCAGTCCACGGCGAGGCCGTATTGGGAGGGCGCCCCCGTGAAGGCGTGACTCAGAGCGTCCACCAGATAGGTCGTCGGGAGTGCCTGGGACACCGCGCGAAGCGCGCCCGGCATCAGGCTCATCGGCAGGAACAGTCCGCTGAACAGCATGGCCACCGGCATCAGCACGGCCAGCAGGCCGTTGGCCACCTCCGGGTTGCGCATCCTGGCAGCCACCAGATAGCCGAAGCCGAACAGCATCAGTGCACCCAGCAGTCCGCTGACCAGCACGGGAAGCGCATCTCCCAGGGAGAGGAAGCCGCAGGCGGCTGCGATCGCCCCGACCACGACCACCTGTGCCATGACCAGGCCCAGGCGTACCGGCGCTTGGGCCAGGATGAAGGTCCGGCGCTTCAGCGGGGTGGTTCCGAGCATCCGCAGAGTCCCGCGCTGGCGCAGGCCGATCAATGGAGTGGCGGTGCCGAAGAAGGCGGCCGACATCAGTGCGATGAACAGAGCAGTGGGCAAGGACGCCTTCACCGGATCGAACGGCACCCCGCCGTCAGGAGTGCGGAAGACCGAACGAGCGGACGGGCCCGCGCCGTTGTCCAGCGCATCGCGCATTCCGCGCACCACTCCGAACTTCCCCGCATCGACCGTGACCACCGGCCGGCCCTGCTCGGTCTGAACGATCGCGTCGTAGCCACCGAGCGTCCGGGGCTGATCCGGCAGCGCCTGATCGAGTTCCTTCACCGTGAGGCCGCTGACGTGATCGAGCCGGTCGACCAGTTGGCGCTGGGTCGGCCCTGGTGCCACCGCGACGTGATACGAACCGCCGCTGGTGAGCAGGCCCATTCCGAGGAACATCGCCATGAAGAACAATGGGAAAATCAGGACGAAGAACGCTGTCTTCCCATCGCGGAAAAGCTCCCTGGAATTTGTCCTCACCAAGTGCGAGAAAGTTGAGTTACGAGGACCCATCCGCGCCGCCCGCCTTGTCGTCACTGCTTTCCTTGGAGGCCGAGGCCACCAGGTTGCGGAACACTTCGTCCAATCCGCCGTGGGTGACCGACAGATCCATGGCATTCAGTGCGGGAGTGGAGGCGACATGCTTCAACACGGCATCGCCCTGCTTGGTACTCACATGTACCAGGAATCGTCCGTGCGAGGATTCTGTCCGCACGTCAGCAACTCCCGGAAGCATCCGGACCGCGGCCAGGGATGTGGGTGTATCAGTGGTGAAGGAGATGGTGCTGAGACCGCCGAGTTCGCGGACGAGTTCCGCCGGAGTACCGGACGCGACCACTTTTCCCGCCACTAGCACGCCCACGCGATCGCAGAGCTGGGCGGCTTCGTTCATGTCGTGCGTGGTCAGCAGGGCGGACCCGCCTGCTCGGCGGTGTGCTCTGATCACGTCCCACAGGAGCTCGCGCGCCTGCGGGTCGAGACCGGCGGCCGGCTCGTCCAGCAACAGCAGCTTCGGACGACCGACGATGCTGACCGCGAGCAGCAGCCTACGTCGCTGCCCGCCGGACAGAGCTTTGACCTTCTGCCCTGCCTGCTCGGCCAGCCCGACCTCGTTCAGCACCTGGTCGACGCCGAGCGGCTGCGAGTAGAAGGAGGCCCACATTTCGATGGTCTCCCGCACCTTGAGCTGCGGAAACAGGGTGCCTTCCTGGGGCTGGACTGCTAGCTGCCTCCGTAACTCCAAGCTCCGACCCGCCGGGTCGAAGCCGAGGACGCGGATCTGTCCGGCTGTCGGCCGACGGAGCCCCACCAGGCATTCCAGCGTGGTTGTCTTGCCGGCGCCGTTCGGTCCGATAAGCCCGAAGACCTCGTTGGTGCGGATCTCCAGGGAGATCCCACGGACGGCCTCCTTGTCGCCGTAGCTCTTCCGCAGCCCGTCGATGCTCACGACTGGCGCAGCCTCGGCTGGCCGATTGAATGTGACCGCATGATCGGCGGCCGTCACATCGTTCGGTGACATCGGACTCCCCCCAGGAATTCCCGAAGATCAATAAAGAATGAAACTCTGAACCATCCTAAGGGCTGACACTCGAAGTCCAGCCCTGCGTTTTTTAATTGGATCTTGAACGACTCGCTTGCCGTCTGATTTCGGCACGTCCTGACCGGCTGTGTTCGTATCGATGCTTGCACAGGGAGTGAACATGGCGCAAGTTGTTCGAGTGATAGAACTTCAAGCAAGTGGCGAATAGCTCGGTTGGCGCCAAGGCTCCAGCGGCGCTCCATGCCGCGCCCGGCTTGTGATTATCGCCGAGTGGAAGCGATGAATCCCTTATTACGATTCAATGGCAGTCAGCCCGCCCCGCCACTGGCCGCGGTCGAACGAGCCGCCTTGATTTCCGTCCTCTCTGCTGGGCGAGCCGACTTCGACCGGCCGAGAGATGGAGAGGGGGGTAATTTTCCGACGACCAGCGCCGTTGCGATTGCCGCCCCCTTATAGGCGCCCTCACTGGCCGACCTGCGCCCCCGAGGGGCAACGGCAGGGCGTTCCGCGCCCTGGACCTTCGCCCGCCCTGACCGCATGCCGCCTCGAGCGCCCCCAGTGCATCGCCATGCCTCCCCCTCCGGCTCGGCGACCAGCTCCTCCACCCTCGTTTAAGATCATTTTCGATGCTTGCGCACCTCAGTGGAGCCGGCTCGGGGCAGTCTAGCCATGCGCCCGGGCGGGATTCAACTATCGTGCAGAGATTGGGATTGAGGTACATTGACACGAGTGGAGACCAGGGTGATGCCGCGAGGGGGTCGCTGTGACCGAGCAGGTAGACCGTAGCCTGGCGGACAAGCTGAACCACTTGTTCGCGACCGTCAAGCCCCGCGGGGGCCAGGAGTACAGCAACGAGCACGTCGCAGCTGCCATCAGCAGGACCGGCGTCGCGATCTCGCAGAGCTACATCTGGCAGCTACGCAAGAACAAGAAGGCGAACCCGACCCTCAAGCACCTGCAGGCTCTGGCGGACTTCTTCGGGGTGCCGGCGGCCTACTTCTTCGACGACGAGGTGACGGACCGGGTCGAGGGGCAGTTGAGGCTCCTGGCGGCTGAGCAGGAGCGCCTGGACGCGGCGGTCGGCAGCAGCGATGTGAAGCTGATGGCGATGCGCGCCGGCGAGCTGTCGCCCGCTCGACGCAAACAGGTCATGGATCTTCTTGACGTCGTCTACCAGTTGGAGCAAGCGGAGCAGCGGGGCTTGTGACTGGGCGGCATCGGCAGGCTACTGGCGCCCGGCGGGGGCAGGCGCTAGTAGCGAACGGCATCAAAATCTGATCAGGGGTGGGCAGATTGAAAGAGCGCGAGCTGCGGCGTCGCTGCAGGCGCGAGTTGCAGGCGTTGGGCATCCAGCCCCCGTTACGGGTGGATGTCTTGTGCCAGCTCCTCGGGGAACGACGCCAGCGCCCGATCCGGCTCGTGCCCTACTCGTTGCCCGTGCCTGGGCCGTTCGGTGTGTGGCTGGCCACCGCGTCGGCTGATTACATCCTGTACCAGCGGGAGACCAGCAAGATCCACCAGGATCACATCATCCTGCACGAGGTCGGCCACATCCTGGCAGACCACCAGAGCGACGATGGCGACGACGAGTTCTGGCGAGAGATGATGCCCGACCTCTCGCAGGAAGCCATCCGGCGAGCACTACGGCGGACCTCCTACGACCAGGAGCACGAACGAGAGGCCGAGCTGGTCGCCACGATCATCCTGGAGTGGGCCTCCGTGCTCGACCGCGTGACTCCGTGCAAGTCCAGCAACCCCTCCGTCCAGCGGATGCAGACGGCATTGGGTGATCGGCAGGGATGGCTGTGACCGTCGTGACAGCACTGGCCGGTGCGGTTTTCGCCGTCGCCCTGATCTGGAAGCTGTACCAACTCGTCAGGGCACGCCACGATGACCCGCTCCGCGCGGTCACGCTGTGCCTTGCGTGTATCGGCGCGGCTTTCCCACTCGGCCTTGCGCCTGGAGCGAGGGCCTTCGACAACGTCGCAGGACATGGCTCAGCCAAGCTCCTGCAGAACGTCCTGCTCCTCGGTGCCTACTACTGGCTGATGTGCTTCTACCTCTACTCGGCCTCAGATCGCCGCCGGGGGCGAATCCGCGCCCGGTGGGAGGCAGTCCCACTCGTCGTCGCCATCGGAACCATCTCCCTGGCAGCTCTCACTGCTCCGAAGAGCGTCAAAGACCTCCCCTACGCGCCAACGGACATGCGAGTCCCCCAGGTCACCGTCTTCTACCTGGTCGCCGGACTGTACATGATCTACGCAATCGCCTCAGCACTGCGCTGGACCTGGCGCTATGCCCAGGTGTCGACCCGCCCCCTGACCACCGGGCTACGGCTGGCAGCAGCAGGCATGGCAGGCATGGTGGCAGCCAGCTTGGTCCGCGCGGTCCTCGTCCTGCTCTGGTGGTGGGGCGGCTCAGCTCCACCGGCGCTACTCCGGAGCGCGAATCTCCTCCTGGTCCTCGCGCTGCCACTCTTCATGGTCGGCGTCAGTTACCCCGGCTTCGCCACACGGGTCGCCGCGGTACGAATCTGGCGGCACCATCGTCGCCTCTACCTGCGACTGCACCCGCTCTGGACGATGCTGCACGAGGCGTACCCCGAAGACGCCCTGAACCGCGTACCCGCCAGCCGATGGGACCACATCCTTTCCCTCCGAAGCGTCCACCATCGCTACTACCGACGCGTCATCGAGTGCCGCGACGGCCTGGTGCGCATCAGCCCATACCTCGCAGACCTCGGCGCCGGTGTCGGTGAGACCTCGCCGGTGACCCTGGCCGAGCACCTGCGAACGGCACTCCAAACTTACGCGTCAGGCGGCTCGGCGACTTCGACGGCGGTTCCGATAGCGATGCCACACAGCGACGACCTTGACGCCGACGTACAACAACTCGTGGCACTGGCAGATGCGGTGAGATCCGCATAGCACGCCGCATCCGTGCCTGGTGAGCCCCACACCTGCCCGCAGGCGCACGGCCCGGATGACGAGTCGATTGCGGGCTGGTCCACCCCGACGCCGTTCAGTGCCCCGTCTCGGTGGGCTGGCCGCGGCACATCGCATCCACAGGCCAGGGCTGGGGCGTCGGCTCGTCGGTGGCACTCGGTTCGTGGCAGACAAACACGATTGAATCAGGGAGACGGATGATGGAGCTGTTGATCTCGGCCGGGCGGGTACTCACGGGCCCTGGTGGCGAATGCCTGGACGATGGGGCCGTACTCGTCAGCGGAGGCTCCATCGCTGCGGTCGGGACGCGTGACGAGGTCGAACAGGTCGCCCACGACGGCGTGCGGAGGGCGTCCTTCCCCGATGGCACCGTCCTCCCGGGCCTGATCAACTGCCACGTCCATCTCGCCTTCGACGCCGGGCCGGACCCGGTAACTTCGGTGCGGGAGGCGGACGACACGAGTCTGCTGCTCGGCATGGCCGGCCGGGCGCAGCAGGCGCTGGCCGCGGGTGTGACCACGGTGCGGGACCTGGGTGACCGGGGTGGACTCTCGGTACGCCTGCGTGACGCGATCGCGGAGGGGGTTCTGCCCGGTCCGCGGATCCTGGCGGCGACGGCTCCCCTCACCCCGCCCGGCGGACACTGCTGGTTCCTCGGTGGCGAAGTGTCCGGCGAGGAGGCCATCCGGGACCGGGTGAGGCGCAACGCTTCGAGTGGCGCCGACGTGATCAAGGTCATGGCCACGGGTGGCGGGCTCACCAAGGGCGGGCCGCCGACCTGGCAGTCCCAGTTCACCACCGAGGAGCTGCACGCGGTGGTGGCGGAGGCCCGCCGGGCCGGCCTGCCGGTCGCGGCCCACGCCCATGGCGCGGACGGTATCGCCGCCGCGGTCGCCGCCGGAGTGGACACCATCGAGCACTGCACCTGGATGGTCGAAGAAGGCTTCGAGCTGCGCCCCGACGTGGTCGCCGACATCGTCGCCAAGGAGATCCACGTCTGCCCGGCGGCCAGCCACAACTGGCGGCGCTTCGCCGACTACTTCGGTGCGGAGCGGGCGGAGCAACTCTTCGGCCAGATACGGCGGATGGCCGAGCAAGGGGTCCGCCTGGTGGCCGGAACGGATGCCGGGGTGCCGCGCTCCGTCTTCGGCGGCCTCGTGGGCGCTCTCGAACTCTACGAACACCTGGGCCTCTCCCGAGACCGCGTCGTCGACATGGCCACCATCGACGCCGCCCGCGCCCTCGGAATCGACACCCACACCGGACAGCTCACCGCCGGCTACCGCGCCGACCTGCTCGTTGTCGACGGCGACCCGCTCCGCGACCTGAGCGCCCTGCACGCCGTACGCCTCGTCGTGGCAGGAGGACGTCCATACGGCAACGGAGCAGTCGGCAGGTGGTGAGCGCGTCGGTCCCACTTGCCCGGTAGCAGCAGAAGAGGATCCACGTGCGTCCGGGACCAGCGCGAGCCTTCGCAGGCTGGCCCCGGGCGCACGAGTGTGTCCCGGTTGCCGGTCCGCGCGTACGACGCGCTGACGACCTGCCACACGGTCACGGCAGGCCCGTCCGGGAAGGATGGATGAACTCGACCGGCCCGAACCAGGCGCGTACGGCCCTGGTCAGGCCAGCCATCCCGACGAGGAAGACACTCACTCACAGGATCCATGCCAAGAGGGAGTTGGGCTGCGCCCCGTGGGTCTCGATGAACATGGCCACGTTGACTTGAGCAGTCGCCCCGCCGTCATGCCCCCCGGCTCTGAACAGTGTGCTGCGCCTGGTAGCGACTCCACGGCAGGACACAACTTCGGCTGGGTCTTACCGTCGCCTCGGCTGCCTCGGCTCTCGGGGCCTGGATGGGAGGAGCGCCATGACGGATCTGGTCGTTACGGCGGAGGATGTGGCCAAGCGTCTTGGGTACACCACACCGATCACTGGCGAGGTGCGGCAGCGGGCCGAGTCGGCGATTCAGGACGCCCAAGATGCCGTGGAAGCGCATCTTGGCCGGCCGCTGATCCTGGCCGAGTACAGCGAGACCGGTGTGTGCCCGGATGCCAGTGGTTGGGTGCTCAAGCACACGCCTGTGCGGCTGATCCTGTCCGCGACGCCGGATCCGGTCACGGCCCCGGTCTCCTTTCACGAGTCGACCTATACCGTGCGATACCTGGCCGGTATCGATGCTCGAACCGACCCCGACACCGCGCCGCTGCGCCTGTGGCTGAGGGCCACCGCGTGCGCCCATCCCCTTCTCGCTGATGCCCCAGCACGCCAGCGCCGCGTGGCCTCCGCCTCGGTAGACGGGCAGGCGGTCACCTACGACACGGGCACTGATACCCCCGCTCTGCTGGCGCCACCCGATCTGGCGACCGTCGACTGCGCGGGCGCCGTGTCCACCAGGCCCCAGTACGGCCGGCCCCGCCCGGCCTGACGGTCCCGGGCATCCCCGGAACGGGAGGGCTGTGATGGCGGTGCTGCTGGCGGGCCGGATGCTCGGGGTGAAGACCCGCGGCGCGCCGCAGCTGGATGCCCACGGCGATGAGGTGACTGGTTTGCTCGGTCCGCTATCGGCGGTGCCGGCGGCGGGGGAGGTGGACGGCCTTCGGGCCGGCGGCGGTGGCCAGACCAGGAGGCCACCAAGCAGCCGCTGGCTGCCCTCGTGAGCGAGGCCGACATTGACGGGGAAGCGCCTTCTACCTCAAGGCAGGCCAAAAGATCGTCCGCATCGAGGCGTGACGAAACGTGGCGTGGTGGTGCGGCTGGGCTTGCCCTACCACCACGTCGAAGACCAAGGATGCCGCGATTCCCGGACGGGCTTTCGAGCGCGCGTCCAGAAGTTGGCGCTGCCCCGTAGTCGGCAGACTCCCCTGTGCCGCCATCGGAGGTGACCGGCGTCATCGCCGAGGTAGCGGCGTCCTCTGGATCCAGCCCGCCGACTTCGGCCAGGACGATAGCCACCCCAGCACGCGCCAGCAGATCGGCGACGACCTCGCCGTCACTTGGCGGGGCGCCGCCGATCGACCGTGATCCCTGGCCAGCGCGGGTTTCCGGCGAGCACTTCGTAAGCGGGTGCATGACGGCCACCACTGGCGCGACCGAGCCGAAGCGTCTGTGTCATGGCGGCTACTGCCAGTAGGGTGCTCTGGATACTTATTTCTCGGTGCGCGGACTTCGCGCGTCGTCGACTGTGATGGGAAGCGCTGTGGCCACGACCACGACGGTGCACGACGTCCTCAAGGCGATCCGTGAGGGCTCCGACGTGAACCGCGATCGCGGTACGCGCTTCGAGGAGCTGATGGTCCAGTACCTCAGCACCGACCCGCAGTGGACCGTGCAGTTCACCCGTGTGTGGATGTGGGCTGACTGGCCAGGAACGGAGCACGACAAGCGGGACACCGGCATCGACCTGGTGGCCCAGGACCGTGAGACCGGCGGCTTCTGCGCAATCCAGTGCAAGTTCTACGAGCCCCAGCACACCGTGCACAAGGAGGACATCGACTCCTTCTTCACGGCATCGGGCAAGGGCGGATTCACCCGCCGCATGATCATCTCGACAACGGACAAGTGGAGCGTTCACGCCGAGGCCGCTCTGGATGACCAGCAGGTCCCGGTAACTCGCATCGGCCTGTCCGAGATCGCAGAGAGCCCGGTGGAGTGGCATCTTCCCGTGGCCGGCGCGCCCATCGAGATGACACTTCGGTCGAAGAAGTCCCCCCGCAAGCACCAGCGCGAGGCGATCGACGACGTCTTCAAGGGCTTCGCCCAGCACAGCCGTGGCAAGCTCATCATGGCCTGTGGCACCGGGAAGACCTTTACTGGCCTGAAGGTCGTTGAGCGGCTGCAGAAAGAGCGCGCCCAGGCCGGGGAGGGCGAGCACACCACTGTTCTGTTCCTGGTTCCTTCTATTGCCCTGCTCTCCCAGACGCTGCGCGAGTGGTCGTACGAGGCCGAGGTGCCGTTGCGTGGTTTTGCGGTGTGCTCGGACGTGAAGGTCGGCAAGCAGCAGGCGGTGGGCGACGACAAGGACATGTCCACCCATGACCTGGCGCTGCCCGCGACAACTGACGCGAAGCGGCTGATCGAGCAGATGGCCAGCGTGGAAGCGGTGCCCGGCCTGACTGTGGTGTTCTCCACCTACCAGTCCATCGAGACCATCCATGAGGCACAGCAGAAGGGCCTGCCCCGCTTTGACCTGATCCTATGCGACGAGGCCCACCGCACCACTGGCGTGACCTTGGCCGGCCATGACGAGTCGAAGTTCGTCCGAGTCCACGACAGCACGTATCTCGAAGCCGACCGCCGTCTCTACATGACGGCAACCCCGCGCATCTACAACGAGGACACCAAGTCCGACGCGAAGAACGCGGCTGCGACCGTGGCGTCGATGGACAGGGAAGATCAGTACGGCCCTGAATTTCACCGCCTGGGCTTCGGCCACGCTGTAGAGCAGGGGCTGCTCACCGACTACAAGGTCCTCATCCTCGCCATCGACGAGGGTGTGGTCGCCAAGACCCTCCAGCAGGGCCTCGCCGGCGGGGCATCTGAACTGGGCCTTGACGACGCCGCGAAGATCATCGGCTGCTGGAACGCGATGGCAAAGCGCACCGGAACCTTCGCCGATGGCTCCGGCTTCGCCGAGGGCGAGGCCCCCATGAAGCGGGCCGTTGCTTTCGCCCGCTCCATCGCCGACTCGAAGGAGATCGCAGCCCGCTTCAAGGAGGTCGTCGACGCCTACGACGACGCCGACGACGATGTGCTGCGCTGTGAGGTCGACCACGTCGACGGCACGTTCAACACTCTCAAGCGCAACACGCTGCTGGACTGGCTCAAGCAGGACCCCGGACCGGCCAACGCCCGCATCCTGTCCAACGCCCGCTGCCTGTCCGAAGGCGTGGATGTCCCCAGCCTGGACGCGGTCCTCTTCCTTCACCCCCGCAACTCCGTCGTCGACGTCGTTCAGTCCGTCGGCCGGGTAATGCGCCTGGCTCCCGGCAAGAACTACGGCTACATCATCCTGCCTGTCGCCATCCCCGCTGGCATGTCGCCGGAGCAGGCCCTCGCTCAGAACCAGCGCTTCAAGACCGTCTGGCAGGTCCTCCAGGCCCTGCGCGCTCACGATGACCGCTTCAACGCGACTGTCCACCAGATCGACCTGAACAAGAATAAGCCCGACAACAAGATCGGTATCGGCTACATCGGCCCCGACGACGAGTTGATCGGCGACAAAGACGGCTCTAGCACCGCTGACAGCGCCAAGGACGCCAAGGAGAGGGAAGCCCAGAGCGCCCAGCACATCCAGGACGCGCTGTTCTCGGTCAGTGACTGGCGGGAGGCCATCTACGCCCGCATCGTCGACAAGGTCGGCGAGCGCCGCTACTGGGAGGACTGGGCCAAGGACATTGCCCAGATCGCCGACCGCCACGTCACCCGCATCAAGGCCGCTTTGGCGATGCCCGATAAGCAGGCCGCCTTCGAGGAGTTCCTCGGCGAGCTGCGGGTGAACATAAACCCTGGCGTTACCGCGGCCGACGCTATCGACATGCTCGCCCAGCACATCGTCACCAAGCCGGTCTTCGACGCCCTCTTCAAGGACCACGGCTTCGCCGAGCACAATCCCGTCTCCAAGGCCATGCAGCGGATGCTCGACATCCTCGATGGCCAGGGTCTGGAGGCAGAGGCCAAGGACCTTGAGAGCTTCTACCACTCGGTGCGGGTCAAGGTCGAGGGTGTCGACAGCCATGGCCGGCAGCACGTCATCGTCGAGCTGTACGACAAGTTCTTCAAGACCGCCCTGCCTAAGACCGCCGACGCCCTGGGCATCGTCTATACCCCCATCGAGGTCGTCGACTTCATCCTCCGTTCCACCGAACAGGCCCTGGCTAAGCACCTTGGCCGCTCCCTTTCGGACGAAGGCGTCCAGATCATCGACCCCTTCGTCGGCACTGGGACGTTCCCCGTACGTCTCCTCCAGTCGGGCCTCATCAAGCCCGAAGACCTGCTGCGCAAGTACACGAGTGAACTCCACTCCAACGAGATTGTGCTCCTCGCGTACTACATCGCTGCCATCAACATCGAAGCCGCCTTCCACGACCTCGCCGGCGGCAAATACCAGCCCTTCGAGGGCATCGTCCTCACCGACACCTTCCAGCTCGCCGAGGGCAAAGCGAAGCTCGACGGAATGGACGTCCTGGAAGGCAACAGTGAACGCGCAAAGAAGCAGCAGACGCAGAAGATCACCGTCATCGTCGGCAACCCGCCCTATTCGGTCGGGCAGGACAGCCAGAACGACGACAACCAGAACCTGAAGTACGACGTTCTCGATGAGCGCATCAAGCAGACGTACGTCGCGCGTTCGACGGCAACGAACAAGAACTCGCTGTACGACTCCTACATCCGTGCCATCCGCTGGGCCTCCGACCGCATCAAGGACGAAGGCGTCGTCGCCTACGTCTCCAACGGCGGGTACATCGACGGCAACACCGCAGACGGCCTGCGCAAGTCCCTCGTCGACGAGTTCGACGCGATCTACTGCTACAACCTGCGAGGCAACCAGCGCACGGCTGGCGAACTGTCCCGCAGGGAAGGTGGCAAGATCTTCGACTCGGGCAGCCGGAACACCGTCGCCATCCTGATCCTGGTCAAGGGCGGCAAGGGCGCCGGTACGGCCGCAGAGTGTGCGCTCTACTACCGGGACATCGGGGACTATCTCAGTCGTGAGAACAAGCTCCGCATCATCGGTTCCCAAAGCCTCGACACGGTGGAATGGGAGCAGCTGGCACCGAACGCGGACGGAGACTGGATCAACCAGCGTGACGAGCGATTCGTACGGTTCCGCGCACTAGGTGAAAAGGACAAGGTCGCGCGCACGAGCGCGGTCTTCGAGCTCTTCTCGGGCGGCCTTAAGACCGGGCGTGATCCTTGGGCCTACAACTTTTCAGAGGAGAAGCTCAGGGAGAATGTGAAGTCTATGGTTGACTTCTACAACGAGCAGGTTGCGGGATTTGCAGAGCACTGCAAATCGCAGGGGATCACTTCCCCGAAGGCTGCGGAAGTCGAGAAGTACATCGACTTCGACCCGAGGAAGATCAGCTGGAACCGTGCAGACAAGTCCAATGTGGCGAAGGGTGTGAAATATGTCTTCGACAGTCAGCGCCTATTCGTTTCCTCATATCGCCCATTCGCTAAGCAGCATGTTGCTTTCGACGCGCGCCTAAACGACATGGTTTACCAGCTTGCGCGGCTCTTCCCTACGCCTGAGCACGAAAACTTTGGCTTCTACAACGTCGGCAGCGGATCGGCAGTCCCGTTCTCAGTTCTTATGCTCGATGCCCTTCCCGACCTCCATGTCACGGGCGCGGGCAGTGGCGGCCAATTCTTCCCTCGCTACACGTACCGGGAGCGTGGCAAGGGCGACGACCTCTTTGCTGCCGCAGAGGAAGAGACCGGCTACGAGCGCCTCGACAACATCACCGATGCTGCTCTGCGTGACTACCAGACCAGCTACAACGATTCGACAATCAGCACGGACGACGTCTTCTACTACACCTACGGCCTGCTGCACTCCCCGGAGTATCGCGAGCTTTTCGCTGCCGACCTGAAGAAGTCTCTTCCCCGCATCCCCAAGGTGCGCGACTTCCGAGGCTTCGCTGATGCTGGCCGCAAGCTCGCCGGCCTGCACATCCACTATGAAAAGGCGGAGCCATACAAGGGCATCGTTGAGACGGTCTCTGGAGATGTGTCCGCTACGTCGCCACGCGAGCTGTATCGAGTGGGGAAAATGAAGATCCCCAAGGTGCAGGGCACTCCAGACTACTCGACAATCGTCTACAACACTCGCGTTACCCTCAGCAATATTCCGGCGGAGGCATACCGCTACCATCTGGGGCCGCGATCCGCGATCGAGTGGATCATTGACCGTTACCAGCTTAAGGCCGACAAGGCATCTGGCATTACTAACGACCCCAACGATTGGTCTGACGACCCGCGCTACATCATCGATCTTCTCAAGCGGATCGTAACGGTTAGCCTGGAGACCATGAAGATCGTGGATGTGCTTCCGCCGCTAGACATTCTTGGGTAGTGGCTGGCCGGGGTTTATGCAGGAAACGGCACCTCTCTGAGTCCTGCAGCTTTGCGCAGAGAGGCGCCGGTTCTCTTTCAGGCCCCGTCCTGATGGACTTCGTCGCCAGGCTTCTCCCGGGTAGCGTGTGGCACCTTCGGCGCCTTCTTGGCTTCCGGAGGTGCTGGCAGCACCCCGCACTGGGTCAGCTCGTCGATCCCGATCAAGGGCCCCTCTGCGACTGCCTCGAGTAGATGCGCCTGCTCGGGCTCCAGTGCCACCAGCAGCCCGAGAACGTTCAGCAGGTCGAGGAGTTCAATCGTGTAGTCCGTCGGCCACTCCTTGGGCAGAATGTCGTTAAGCGCTGTCTGGCGTTCGACGTCAGGGTTGCGCTTACGGAAACCGAACCACTTCTTGACAACCTTCACGCCGCCGATTCGGTAGTCCCAGACCTCGGGCTCGACTGGTGCGATAGTGCCCGCGCCGATGGTGAGCGTTCGTGTGTCCGCGTCGTAATCGACGGCTTCGGGGAAACTGTGTGGCCCCTCGCCGATGGGCGTTGGGTTCATCGGCCGTTCGCCCTTCGGTAGACGTGGCTCCGACTCCGGCCTGCCTGCCGCCGGGTCCGCGTACCGCTCACCGTAGGTGTGCAGCCACACGACCTGCTTGCCGACCTCCAGCACCGCCTGCCACAGAGCCGCGTCGCGGGTGAGGGGGATGCGAACGCCGCGAGCGCTCAGTTCCTTCTGGTATCGCTTGGTGTACCCGGAATGTCCGGCGATTCCGGCGATGTAGGCGAGTAGATCCTCGGGTGTAATCGGGATTCCGAGCGTAGCGGAGAGCGTTGCGAGCAGGCCGGGCGTGATATTGGCTTGCTGACCGAGAGGGTCGCGGTACAGTGGCAGGACGCGCCCGCCCTCGGTGCCTTTGAAATGGTGCATGTCTGGGATGAGTGCGGTGAAACTGACCGCAGGACCGGGACGACCCGATTCCGAATGCAGTTCGGAGAGGAACACCTGCTTATCGCTCTTGGTGAACCAAAGCGGAGGGCGCGGGTAGTCGATGACGCGGCGGTCGGCTATGAGGTGCTGCCGGTCGAAGGTCATCCGCCCGTAGGGTTCGAGCACGGGGGTCTGGTTGGTCTCTCCTGCGAGGGTTCCCTGCCACTCCTGGCGGGGGAGGGGTTGTTCCACCTTGTCGGGCCGGCGATCGCGTGTGACCTTCATCAGCGAGGCCTTGCGGCTACTGGGTGCCTTGACCAGGGCCTTCCAGCGCTCGTGCAGGACTTCGCGACTTGGGGACACTGGCCAGCTGCGGTTGTTCTTGTTCCCGGGGGCGGTCCACGGCAGCAGCGCATCCAGGGGCGGCATCGCTGCCCAGCCCGCGGCGGCCGCGGGCTGAAAGGGGTCTGTAAGGATGTCGGAACAGAGTTGCCAAGGGCTGCCATCCTCATGACCGTTCACCCCGAGGCCCGCGAGCCAGGCGAACTTCTCCTCACGGCGGCCGGCCGGGACATCCAGCCGCCTGACTGTAGCTGGTGCATCGGGATCGGGCTCGCCCTTGCGCATGAAGATCGCGATGCAGATCTCCCGCTTCGCGAGCGGGAATACGCGGCTCCGCGCGTCGGAGTAGGCCCCTTCTGGGGAGAGGCCGATGATCCATCCCTCGTCTGCGGACGTGCGCAGATACCGGCGCATGCCTGCAGCCCCCTTGCTGTCGAGGAAGCCCGCGTTGGTGATGAATGCGACGATGCCCGAGGGGGCGTCAGGCCCCCCGGCGGCGGTCACCTGGTCGAAGGCCTTCCAGGTGGCCCAGGCCCAGAAGTAGACGTAGAGGTTGTCCAGGGCATACCCGGCCCGGCCGATGTCTGGCGCGCGGAATCGGTTCAGGATCGCAGGGGCCTTGTTCTTGCCCCCTTCGGCTACCCACTTGCCTAGTCCTGCGGCCTTGGCGCCCTTGAGGTAGGGTGGGTTGCCGATGATCACCATGACCTGCTCTTCGGCCTTGATCTTGTTAGCCGCCTTGCGGTGCTGGGCGATGGCCTCATAGACGAGACCGAGGCGCTTTTCGACAGCTGGGTCGTCGAGGGTATCTGCGACGTGTAGGCGGAGTGCGTTGTCTGCGATGTTGGCCTGGTGAGTCTTGAAGGCATGACTCAGGCGGAGCTCAGCCACCGCGTAGGGGCCAGTCTGCTTCTCGAATCCGATGAGGCGGTCGGCGAGTTTGCGCAGCAGACCAGGCTTCAGGCCGTGGTCGTATTCGTGCTCGATGTCCTTGGCGACGCGGTTGATGATGTTGATCAGGAATGTGCCGGTGCCGGTGGCAGGGTCCACCACGGTGACGTCGTCGCTGCCAAAGCCCTTTTTTCTGTCAAGTCGCGTCCGCAGGACCTGGTCGGTGAAGTCGACCATAAAGCTGACGACTTCGTTGGGCGTGTAGTAGGTGCCAGTCCGCTGCCTCAGCCCTGGGTCGTAGGCGCTTAGGAAGCCCTCGTAGAAGTGGAGATAAGCGTCCCCGGTCTCGTCCTGGAACAACGCGGAGTCGACCTTGGAAATGACCTGAACCATGATGCCGACCACGCCCCGCAGATCGTCCAGGGCGTCGTGCGTCATGACCTCGAGTGCTCTGCCCATCAACGAGTGGCTCTTGCCGAGCTTCCTCGCTGCCTCCACCAAGGAGAGAGTCTCTAGATCGATGCCCTCGATCCGGGCCAGCAGCAAGGCGAATGTGAGCGTCTGTGCGTACTGGTCGGCGAAGGAGTCCGGTGTTGCGTCGGGGAAGAGCAGGTCGCGCCAGTCCTGCGCGAGGACCGTGAAGGAAGCGCTGGTCTCCCCACTCTCCTCACGGGTGAGCCGCTCCCTGACCTCGTCACGCAGCAGTGCGCACAGTCCGGCGATGCGCTTGACCAGGTCGCCGAGGCTCTCTGGCTCTTTCGGTACCCAGCCGAGGAACACGGCGATGATCTGTTCGAACTGGCCGTCTGCCATAGCCAGTTCCGCAGTGCCGTGGTCGAAGTTGCCGATGAGCTTGGCAGTTGTTCCGACCTGGATTCCCTCTTGGTACAGGGCCCACTCGTACCCATCGGTGTAGAGGAGATTGGGCAAGACCTTGATCTTTTCCCACTGCTCGCGGTCGTGGCTGCTGATCGACCACTTCGAAGGGTCAACTCCCTTCTCTGGTGCCTTCAGCTCGACATGGCCAATGATCTTGCCGCCAATGGTCATGGCGAAGTCGGGGCGGGCCTTGAGCTTCTTGATCGTGTGCTGGCCATGTGCGGTCAGACTGACGTTCTGGCGGCGGGCCATGCCTCGCAGAAGATGCTCTGTGGGAGCTGTCAGCGCTTCTTCTCGGCCGCTATCTTTGCCTCCGACCCCCTGAAGCTTTGCCGAGACCTCGCGGCCGAACCGCGCGACAAGATCCGCAGCTGACATGATCCCAGCCTCATTAGACCAACTACCCACTTGCGACATCGTCAGCCCCCCACCGAAGCACTGTAACGTTCAAGATCCTACGAGTTCAGCGCATCCCAAGTCGATCCAACCAGCCCGATGGTGAGCAGCCTGAGGGTGATCCCGGAGTGCCGCGAGACTTCGCCACCGACCTGAAGAGGTCCCTCCCCCGTATCCCCAAGGTGCACGACTTTCAGGGCTTCGCCCAGGCCGGCCGCAAGCTCGCTGGCCTGCACATGAAGTTGCCCGAATTTGGTGGATATCTACCGCTTTGGGACACTTACTCCCACAAGGAGGAGTCCATCGGGCCGAAGACACACATCAGCGTCCACGAGCCGTCCCTGTACGTCGACGACGGACCTGGGGCTGAAGTTCCACCCTGCGGTTGGACACTGTCCGTTTACGCCGCCAAGGCGTGACCTTGCTGGTGTCGCTGTCGGATCTCGAGTGGGGTGAGGTAGC